>CALLZJ010000231.1 GCA_937858435.1 uncultured bacterium | reverse complement strand
GGTGACCACGGTGCGCATCTGCGGCCGGCGCAGGCCGGGCAGCACGTCGGCCGCGCTGCCGTCCGGCAGGCAGACCCAGGTGGCGATGTTGCCGTGCAGCGTGCGGGTCAGACGCTGCCCGGCGCCGAAGTCGAGGTGTACCAGGGGAACGGAGCGCACCTCCTGCCAGACCGGTTCGAAGTGGTCCTGGATATATTCCGCCAGGTCGGTCCGGGAGAACAACACGGTTCTCGCTAGGCGGGCGTTGGTTCAGCAGAACTCCAGGTCGAGCTTGCCGAGCAATTGGAAGAGGAGGATCGGCTTGCCGGAGCGGGCCGACGCGGTCAGGGCGGCTTCCCAGGTGGGGTGCCAGGCAATCTTGCCGGGAGCGCGCCGAGGGTTGACGAAGTCGGTGGGGCTGGGCGTGGAGCTGTCCACCAGCCGGCGCGTTGGCGCTTCCATCATCCGTTTGCTAACGTCCGGCACGGGGTTGGCCGAAGCGGGTGGGTTCGGCGGGTCGGCGGCGAGAGCCGACAGGCCCAGGCAACCAAAGGCCAGGCTCATAAGCAAGAGCAGACGCAGACGGCGACGCATGACAGGCTCCTCGTAGTGAGCGATCCGCTGGATCGCGATGCCGAGGGAATCCTACCGTGGTTCGCCGATCAGGGGTGTAACGAGTTGGTAAAGGCCCGGCCGAACTCCTGGGTGGTCCGGCTCGGTTTTTCTTGCCCGAAGCGCATGGAAGCCACTACCTTGCCTATATGACGACCTCCACGTCGCATGTTGCCGATCGACTCCTGGCGGCCGTGATGGCCAAGGGGACGCCGCTGTGCGTGGGGCTCGATCCCCGCTGGGAGGCGCTGCCCCTGGCGATCCGCGCCGCCTATGCCGATACGCCCGCGGGCCGGGCCCAGGCCTACGAGGAATTCTGCCTCCGCATCCTGGAACTGGCGGCCCCAGAGGTCGGCGTCGTCAAGCCGCAGAGTGCCTTCTTCGAAGCCTGCGGACCCGCCGGCATGTTGGCCCTGCTCAAGGTCATGCAGAGTGCCCGCCAACGGGGTCTCTTCACCATCCTGGACGCCAAGCGCGGGGACATCGCCAGCACGGCGGAGGCTTATGCCGAGGCTGCCTTCGACGTGTTCGATGCCGACGCCGTCACCGTCAGCCCGTACCTGGGCCGGGATAGCTTGACGCCCTTCTTCAAAGCGGGCCGCAGCCGCGGCCGGGGCGTGTTCGTGCTGGTCCGCACGAGCAACCCGGGGGCGGGGCAGTTCCAGGACCTGGCGACAGGCGGTCGGCCCGTGCATGAGCACGTGGCCGAGGCGGTCGAAGCCTGGAGCAACGAACATCCGGGGCAAGCGGGTTGTGGCGACGTGGGGGCGGTGGTCGGGGCCAACTCGCCGGCGGAACTCGCCCGGCTCCGAGAGATGATGCCCCACTGCTGGCTGCTGGTGCCGGGCTATGGCGCTCAGGGTGGGACTGCTGCCGACGTCCGCGTCGCCTTCCAGGAGCGTGGGCGTGGGGCCGTGGTCAACTCTTCGCGCGGCGTCCTCTTCCCCTACCGGCCGGATGCCACGGATTGGGAAGATGCAGTGGCGGCCGCCATCACCAAGGCCAAGGCGGAACTCCCAGCCGTGAGCTGATCGGCACACGGAGCCCGCAGCCCGGCGGTATGGTCACAGGTCCCACGGTTGGCGGGGCCGCTGGCTAGTTCCGCAGATGAAATCGTGCAAGAGTTTATAGAGTCCGTACGCCACAAAGGCACCGAGCCCCACGACAAGGGCAATCGCACCGGGGCCGCTGATGTCCGTCAAGCCACCTGGCTCGCAGTTGCCGCTCCGTCACGTGGCGCTGGCTGCCGGCGTGAGGAAGTGAAGGGCACCCAGGGCGAACAGGCTGCACGTGAGTCGGCGCATGAAGAGCATCGCAGTCGGTCCTTGGGGTTGGCGCTGAGGATGGACGGTGGGCGGACTCAAGGAGTGGTTCGTCGGCCGGCGCGGTTCCTTTGACTCCTTGCACCATTCTAGACCATGGCGGCCGCGTGGGGTGCAAGAATCGGTGGGCCAATCGCCTGGGGTTGAACCGGTAGCCGCGGGGCCGCGGTGGGAACGCAGGCTAAAGCGTGCGACTACCCCGGGTGGGCCACAACCGGCTTGTATACTTCTGTTCATTATGGTAGACTACGGAGCCGCCTGCACGGTCGGAGGGCGGCTGGGAGGGCCGCCGACCGCGGCCCTGAGCCCGAAAACAGCACCGGGAAGCGTGGCGTGGTCCAGAAACCCTGTGAAATCGACGTGGCGAGCGCGTCCAAGAGCGCCAAACCCCCTCATGGCGACCCTCTGGCAAGCTCTGGCGGACACGCTCAGAAGCGTGGCGAGCCCTGGAACCCCCGTCGGTAGGCCCTGGCGACCCCGCCGCCCGCCCCTGGCGGGGGCTGGTCGATGCCGCGGGCGAGTCCTAAGCTGATCAGTTGCCGATGCGAGGTTCGCGGTCCGCGCGGGTGGGCCCCTTCGTCGGCACAGGTCTCCAACCCAAACCCGGCCGCGTGGGTCGGCCGGCGTGGAAGGGCTTCATGGTCAACCGCAACCTCATTCGTGACTTTGACGTTTCCGACGACGAGATCGAACGCGAGATTCAAGCCTCTCTCGGCGCCCCGGCCGACGAAGCCCTGCCCCTGGCCTACGTGACCCAGGAGCAGGAGTTCGACACGAACAAGATCGTGGTCGGCACAGTGCGCGAAATCCGGGACGACGAAGTTTTCATCGACATCCGCTACAAGTCCGAAGGCTACATTCGCCTCGCCGAATCGCGCGACGAAGGGACCGACAAGGTCGTCCCCCCGCAGGTGGGCGAGAAGGTCCGCGTGCTGCTGGACGTGGTGGACGATGAGTCCGGTCTGCTCGTGCTCAGTTACAAGAAGGCCCGCCGCCAGGAAGAATGGGAACGGGTCATCCAGCAGCACAAGGAAGGCGACGTCGTCACCGGCATGGTCACGAAGAAGATCAAGGGCGGTCTGCTCGTGAACATTGGCGTGAACGTCTTCCTGCCCGCCAGCCAGGTCGACATCCGCCGGCCCAGCGACATCGGCGACTACCTCAACCGCGAAGTCCGCTGCAAGATCCTCAAGATCGACGAGGCCCGCCGCAACATCGTCGTCTCGCGCCGCAAGCTCATCGAAGACGAACGCGAAGAGAAGAAGAAGAAGCTGCTGGCCGAGATCGCCCCGACCCAGGTCCGCAAGGGCGTGGTCAAGAACATCGCCGACTTCGGGGCCTTCGTCGACCTGGGCGGCATCGACGGCCTCTTGCACATCACCGACATGAGTTGGGGCCGCATCCAGCACCCGAGCGACATGGTCCACATCGACCAGGAACTCGAGGTCTACATCATCAACGTCGACAAGGACAAGGAACGCATCGCCGTCGGCCTCAAGCAGAAGCAGCCCAGCCCGTGGGTCGGCGTCGAACAGAAGTATCCGGTCAACAGCCGGCACCAGGGCGAGGTCGTGAACATCATGACCTATGGCGCCTTCGTCAAGCTCGAGCCCGGCATCGAGGGGCTGGTCCACATCAGCGAGATGAGCTGGACCAAGCGCATCAACCACCCCAACGAGATGGTCTCGATCGGCGACAAGATCGAGGTCCAGGTGCTCAACATCAACAAGGAGAAGCAGGAAATCTCCTTGGGCATGAAGCAGTGCCTGTCCAACCCGTGGGAGAAGGTGGCCGAGCGCTACCCGCAGGGGACTGTGGTCAAGGGCGTGGTCCGCAACCTGACCAACTACGGTGCCTTTGTCGAGATCGAAGAGGGGATCGACGGCCTGCTCCACGTCAGCGACATGAGCTGGGTCCGCAAGGTCTCCCATCCCAACGAGGTGCTGCAGAAGGGGCAGGAAGTCACCTGCGTGGTCCTCAGCGTCGACCAGGACCGCAAGCGCATTGCCCTGGGTCTGAAGCAACTGGCCAGCGATCCTTGGGAGACCGATATCCCCGGCCGCTACAAGCCGAACCAGGTGGTCAACGGCAAGGTGACCAAGATCACGAACTTCGGCGTCTTCGTCGAACTCGAGGAAGGGCTGGAGGGTCTGCTCCACATCTCCGAGCTGGCCGAGCACAAGATCGAGAACCCGGAGGAAGTCGTCAAGGTCGGCGACACGATCGAGATCAAGGTGCTGCGGGTCGATTCGGCCGAGCGGAAGATTGGCCTGTCGCGCAAGCGCACCACCGAGGAGGGCGAGGAAGAGCCGCCCATCGAGGGGGACGACGATTCCAGTCCGGCCAAGAAGGAGCGCGAACTCAAGGGCGGCATGGGCGGTGCGAGTGGCCCGCTCTTCAGCATGCCCGAGGCGCCCAAGCCCAGCTAGTCGGCCGGGACCTCTGTCCCGTTACCGCCAGCGTGAACCATCAGCCAGGCCGATCCCCTCGCGGGGGTCGGCTTGTTTGCTTGATGGCCAGCGCGCTCGGCGGGTCACTCCAGTTCTGGCCGGGCGCGGGGCTGAAAGTCCTGCACCTGCAAGTCGATGGACGTGAAGCCGTTCCATTCGTTGTGCTTGGGTGTGAAGACCAGGCTGCAGGCACCGCCGCCACTCTGCAGTTCGGCGAGCCGGTCGCCCATGCCGAAGGCGATGGCGCGGAAAGGTGGGCCGCCTTCCTGCCGGACCCGAAAGCGCAGGTGCCGTTGCGACTGGCCGCACGGCAGCGGCTCGCCGACCAACTCCAGTCCCGTGGCCAAGAAATGCGGCCGGGCGTTCCCCGCTCCGTACGGCTGCAACATTGCCAGCCCCTTGAGCAGCCCGGAAGTGACGGCGGCGAGCGGCACCTCCGCGTCGATCCGTAGCGTGTGGCGAGGTCGGCGCTCGGGCAGCCGCTCCCGGGTCCAGGCACAGAAGGCGGCCCGAAACTCGGGGATGGCGGCGGTCGGCACCTTGAAGCCCGCCGCCATCGCATGGCCGCCATGCGAGAGCAGATGTTGGCCACAGGCCGCCAGCGCTTCATGAAGCGGGAAGCCTTCCACGGAGCGTCCCGAGCCCTGGGCCGGATCGTCCTTGGTGGAGATCATGAGTACGGGCCGGGCGAAGCGCTCGACGAGCCGACTGGCCACGATGCCGATCACCCCCGCGTGCCAGTCCGCATCTTCGAGCACCAGGGCGGGCCAGTCATCGAGATCGCCCTGGGCTTCGACCCGCTCCTTGGCTGCATGGAAGATCTGCCGTTCCACCTTCTGCCGCTGTTCGTTCTGGGCATTGAGATACCGGGCCAGGTCGTCGGCCCGCTGCGGGGTCTGAGTGGCCAGCAGTTCGATGGCCAGCCGGGCACTGCCGAGTCGCCCGGCGGCATTGAGGCGCGGCGCGAGCGTGAAGCCGATGTGCTCGGAATCCAGGTCCTTCTGAGCGCTGAGTTCGGCAGCTTCCAAGAGCGCCTTGAGGCCGATGGACGGGCCGGTCGCCAGGCTCTTGAGACCATGATGGACGAAGATGCGATTTTCACCCCAGAGCGGGACGACGTCGGCCACGGTGCCCAGAGCGACGAGGGCGACCGATTCGAGCAGAAAGGTCCGGAAGGCGGCACTGACCTTCCGCGCCTGGCTGAACTCCTGGCCCAGCGCCCAGGCCAACTTGAAGGCCACTCCCGCGCCGCAGAGTTGGGGAAAGGGGTAGCCCGAGTCCGGCAGCCGCGGGTGGACCAGCACGTCGGCGGCCGGCAACTCGGACCGCGGCTCATGGTGGTCGGTGATGATGAGTTCCAGCCCCAGCTCCCGGGCGGCCTGGGCCTCGGCGACGCTGGTGATGCCGCAGTCCACGGTCACGACCGTGTCGATGCCCCGTTCCTTGAGCTTGCGCAGGGCGCCGAAGTTGAGGCCATACCCCTCTTCGAATCGTTCCGGCACATAGTAGTCGGCGTCGCCACCCGCCAGGCGCAAGCAGCGCCAGAGGAGCGTGGTGCCGGTGATGCCGTCGACGTCATAGTCGCCATAGACGCAGACGCGCCGGCCGGCCAGCACGGCGGCATGGAGCCTGCGGGCTGCCTCCGGGACGCCGGGTAGCGTCGCCGGGTCATGCAGATCGCTGAGAGCACACGTGAGGAACTGGCGGGCCGATTCCGG
This sequence comes from uncultured bacterium, assembly GCA_937858435.1. Classification (GTDB taxonomy): domain Bacteria; phylum Planctomycetota; class Planctomycetia; order Gemmatales; family HRBIN36; genus CALLZJ01. Next base: position 19,175 of record CALLZJ010000231.1, on the reverse strand, counting down.
CGTTCGCACCCCACGATGCACCATGAGCTGCGCCAGCACGAGCGGAATCGACAGACTCTCGGCGATGGTGCGAGCCAGCTCCGGACTGGGAGTCAATAGCCGCCATCGCTTCGGAACCATACACCCATCCCCGTTCGCTCGCCCCGTTCTACCGCAGGTCCAAACAAGCAATCTCCTGATTGCTCCGCAGGTAGAGCCGACCTTCCACCAACGTGGGCAGGGCCCAAACCTGGGCGGCATCGAAGACGCGGAACTTCCCCTTGGGGACGGCCTTCTCGGGATTGGCCTCTGCCAGCCCCAGTTCGCCATCCTCGGTCAGTACGATCAGATGGCCGGAAGCAAACAGCACGCCGCCCTTGGCGAAGTCGCGCGTCTGCCAGCGCCGCTCCCCTTTGCGGAGATCGATGCAGGTGAGCAGATTCGGGCCGCAGTCGAAGCCATAGAGGAAGCCGTCCACCAGGACGCAGGACGAGTGATGGTTCCGCATCAGCCGGTTCCGCTGGACGTAGGCTGGCTGGGCCGACCAGGTCTGATCCGCGCGGCGGATTTCGAGCAGGGCGCAGCCCGCATTGTAACCCGACGAGAGGAAGACGAAGTTCTCCACCACGATGGGCGTGGCGATGTTGGCATCGAAGTTCGTCGACCAGGCAAAGGACCACAGCTCCCGGCCGTCCGCGGGGTCGAGCCCAACCATCCGCTTGCCGGTGAAGGCGACGATCTGCTGCTGCTGGTCGAACTCGGCGGCGATGGGTGAGCTGTAGCCGCTCGGGTCGGCGCCGCTGGTCCAGACCAACTGGCCGGTGACCTTGTCGAAAGCCACGATGGAGCCCTTGCGGCCGCCCGGCTGCACGACGACCAGGTTGCCGACGAGGAGGGGTGACGAGGCGATTCCCCACTGGGGCAGGGGCGCGTCAAACTCCTTCACCAGGTCATGCTGCCAGAGCAACTGCGGAACGGCCCCTTCTTCGGTCGGTAGGGCCAGGCACAGGAACTGGCCGGTGGCCCCGACGACGTAGAGGCGGCCGTCAGCGAAGGTGGGCGTGGCCCGTGGCCCTTCGAAGTAGTTCGTCGTGGCATAGTCGACCGGATAGGCATGGACCCAAAGCGCGCGCCCCGTCTGGGGGTCGAGGCAGAGGACGCGCTCGGCGTCGGGCTGGCGGTCCTGGGTGTAGAGCTTGCCGTCGACATAGAGCACCGAGGAGTAGCCGCCGCCGATGGGCTGCCGCCAGACCTCGCGCGGCGGTTGGTCGGCCCAGTCGGTCCGCAGCGGGCCGGTTGCCCGGCCATCTCGGAGCGGCCCACGCCACTGGGGCCAGTCGCTATCCGCGGCCTGGGGCTGGGCCAGCTTGGCCCCTTCGAGTTGAGCCAGGAGTTGCGGGTCCCGGCTCTCCGTGCCCGATTCCAGGAGCAGCGCTTGGACCGACAAGTGGATGAACACGGCCGCGGGGCCGAGCAGCACGAGCGGCCCCAGCAGGCTCGTGCGCGGCAGACGCCCGGCAAGCATGGCGACGGCGAGCACCACCAGCGCGGCCCCCAGGCCGAGCAGCACCCAGATGGCCCAGCGGGCCCCGGTCATGAGAGGGATGAGGGGGTGGTAGCCGAACGGGCCTCGGGGCAGCCCGTAGCGGCTGAGACCGAAGCCCGCGATGGCCAACAGGAATCCGAGCCACAAGGGCCAGGATCGGCGCATGACAAACTCCCCGGGTGTGCGGCACGGAGCGGTCGGGCGCGCGGCATAGCAGCCGGCAGAGAACCGGACCGGATGAGAATATCTTAGCAACACCCTCGGGGCCAACCCGATCCCTGGGCGCCCCGAGGGCCACCGTCAGGCCGTCCGTGACATGCTAGCTGCCGCCGATGACCGCCTCGTTGACGGCGGCCTTGCGCGCGGGGAGGTTGTGCGGCGGGTCGGCCGCCAGGACCATCTCCTCGAAGGGCGGGAAGGGCAGCGGCGTGAGCGGGGTGCGGGGCCGACGGCTCCGCGTGCGGCGGGGCTTGTTGGTCTCGCCGCCATGGGCCCCGGCCGGCTCCGCGGGGGCGGGCGTGGGGGCCGGCGCCTCCTCGGGCTTGAGCACCACGAGCCGCTTCCGCCGCTGCATCTGCTTGCGGCGCTGGATGCGTTCCGTGTTCTCCGGCACGAGCGCGGTGCGGTCGCCTTGGAGCAGGCTGCTGACGCCCCGGGTCTGGAGCGGCAGCTTTTCGGGCAGGGCCTTGTCCTCCGCCTGGTAGCGAACGAGCATCCCCTCGTAGTTGCGGAGAATGACGGCGTCGTCGGAGGCGGAGACGAGGTAGTTGGGCATGAGGGGCACCTTGCCGCCGCCGTGCGGGCTGTCCACCACGTAGGTGGGGATGCCCAGGCCGGACATGTGGCCGCGGAGCCCTTCGATGATCTCCAGCCCCTTCCAGACGGAGGTGCGGAAGTGGCCAGCCCCGATGACCGGGTCGCAATGGAAGAGGTAGTAGGGCCGGACTTTGATTCGGAGCAGTCCGCGCATAAGGCGGCGCATGATGTCGACGCTGTCGTTGACGCCCTTCATGAGGACGCTGTGATTGTTGACAGGCATGCCGGCCTTGAGGAGGCTCTGGCAGACCCGGGCGGTCTCGGGGGTAATCTCGCGTGGGTGGTTGAAGTGGACCTGCATCCAGACCTTGCCGGCCGACGCCAACAGGTCGATGAGCTTGTTGTCATAGAGGCGCTGCGGCAGGGTGACGGGGACCCGGGTGCCGATGCGGATGACGTCGACGTGCTCGATGGCGGCGAGGCTATCGAGGAAGAACTTGAGGCGGCCCGGCGGCATGGAAAGCGGGTCGCCGCCCGAGACGATCACGTCGCGGATGACGCGATGTTCGCGGATGTACTGGATCATGCGTTCGTCGTCGTCGGTGACGGATTCCCAGCCATCGCGGACGAGGGTCTTGCGCTTGCGGGTGCAGAAGCGGCAGTACATGGTGCAGACGCCCGTGACGGCGAGCAGGACCCGGTCGGGGTAACGATGGGTGAGCCCCGGGACGGGCATGTCCTTGTCTTCTTCGAGCGGGTCTTCGAGCTCGAAGCCGGAGGGATTCTGGGCCTCCAGCGGGCTGGGCACGGCCTGGAGGCGGATGGGATCGTTGGGATCGGTGGGGTCGATGAGCGAGAAGTAGTAGGGAGGGATTGCGATCTTGTACTGGTCTTCGAGTTGCTCGAGGACAGCGAGTTCCTCGGGCGAGAAGTCCAGCAGTTCGCGCAGCTGGGAGACCGTCCGGACAGCGTGTTGCGATTGCCAGCGCCAGTCATCCCAGAGTTTCTGTGGCACGCGTTGCCAGAGGGGGTGACGGCGCGGTTTACTGGGAGGTTCTTCGTCGTCGTAAGACGAGACCGCCAGTGACGCGAAGCCCCGGCGCTGTTCGACGTCGCTCATGTGGGTACCAACGCCTCCGTGAGAACCAAGAGTCGTGCTCGGGGGAGCGGAACCAGTGGTCTGCTCATCCCGGCAGCGGCACTATACCCTGGGTTGCGGTTCGCACAAGTCCGAGCGAGGCGTGGTCAGTTCATCAGGCTGAAGAAGTTCCCGCCGAAGCGGAGTTCCTCGGAGTCCTTCCGAAGCTGCCCGCAGTCCCCGAACACAGGTGCAGCGCACCCACAAGTCGGCCGCGAGTTGTCACCATCCTAGACTACGTCGGCAATGAGGCAAGCCATCTTTTGCCGAGTTTGCCGTTTTTGACGAAAATTCCGCGCGACGTTTTGGAGCGCGTTCAGCGCGTGGCGCCGCCGCACTCGAATGCGCGCCGAACACGTCGCAGCGTAATCGCTTGGTTTTTGCAAGGAAAGCGTACAGTGTCAGTGGCATGTCACTAGCGCGCTCGGCGGCCGCCGCGCGGCTACACCAGGCTCGGCGCGTCGAGCAGTTGGTAGAAGACGTTGCGCTGGCGCGGCACGAAGCCTGCTTCCACGATGGCGCCGCGAATCTCGTCGAGCGTGAGATGGTGGACCGTGCCGGCCGCGCTGACGACGTTTTCTTCGATCATCAGACTGCCCATGTCGTTCGCGCCGAAGAAGAGCGCGAGCTGCCCCACCTTGAGCCCCTGCGTTACCCAGGACGACTGAATGTTGGGGATGTTCTGCAGGTACAGCCGGGCGACGGCCTGCGTCTTGAGATACTCGAACGCCCCCACCGGCGGCACATGGGCCATCTCCGTGTGCTCCGGCTGGAACGTCCAGCAGATGAAGGCGGTGAAGCCGTTCGTTTCATCTTGCAATTGGCGGAGCCGCTCCAGATGCTCGATCCGCTCGGCGAGCGTTTCCACGTGGCCGAACATCATGGTGCAGGTCGACTTGCCGCCCAGACGATGCCAGACCCGATGGACCTGGAGCCATTCCTCGGTCATGACCTTGTTGATCGTGATCTCGGCCCGCACCCGATCGACGAGAATCTCCGCCCCGCCGCCCGGCAGGCTGCCCAGCCCCGCGGCCTGGAGCCGGCCCAGCACTTCCTCCAGCGGCAGCTTGCTCAGCTTGTGCAGATGCCACACTTCACTGGCACTGAAGGCGTGCAGGTTGACCTGGGGGTAGCGGCTACGCAGGTCGCGGAGCAGCTCCTCGTACCATTCCAGCTTGAGCGACGGGTGGTTGCCCCCCTGGAGCAGGATCTGATCGCCGCCCAGGGCGATGGTCTCTTCGATCTTGCGGTAAAGTTCGTCCCGGGTGAGGACATAGGCGTCGGTATCGCCGGTCTTGCGGTAAAAGGCGCAGAAGTCGCAGACGGCGGCACAGACGTTCGTGTAGTTGATGTTCCGGTCGATGTTGTAAGTGCGATAGCTCTCGGGGTGGAGGCGGCGGGCGACCTGATCGGCGGCCCGGCCGATGGCGAGCAGGTCGTGCGATTGCAGCAGCCGCACGCCCTCGGCCTGGGTCAGACGTTCACCCGCGACCGCCCGGTCTAGCAAGGGGCGAATCTCGGGGTCCTGCACGGAAGAGGCAAGGAGTGTCTCGGCATTCATCGGGGGCAGCCTCGGTCTGGGTACAACTCGTTAACCGTTCGCGCTGGCTCCGGCATCACTCGGGCAACAGGCTGCGATTGGCCAGCACCGGCTTCCAGGCGAAGAGTTGATACTTCACCATCACCCCTTCCTGGAAGAAGGGGTCGTTCTGGATGAGGGTCTCGGCGGCGGCCCGGGAGTCGGCCTCGTAGATGATGAGCGCGCCGGCGTCGTCGTCGAGGGGGCCAGCCGCCAGGAGCTTCCCCTGGTGCAAGAGCCCGGTCAGATACTGTCGATGTCGGGGGCGGACGGCAGCGATCTTGGCCTTATCCGGCGTGTACTCGAAGACGGCGGGGAAACGCATGGCGGCCACTCCCAGGGCGGGTACAATGCTGAGGCCATTGTAGCCAACCTGCCTTGGAGCCGACACGATGAAACCCACCCTGGCCACCCTCGCCCTGCTGGTGTTGTCCCCGATCCTTGCTCACGATGAGTTCTTCAACGGCCGGGACCTCGCCGGCTGGCGTGGCCTGTCGGAGCACTGGTCCGCCCAGGAGGGTACCCTGGTCGGATCCTCGCGGCCGGACGGGCTCAAGTTCAACACTTTCCTCGTCAGTGCCCGGGAGTATGGCGACTTCGAGCTGACCTTCGAGGTGAAGCTGGAAGGGGACAAGAACCCCAACTCCGGGGTGCAGATTCGGTCGCAGGTCATGGAAGAGAAGACCTGGGCGGTCAAGGGGCCGCAGTGCGACATTGGCCAGGGCTACTGGGGCAGCCTGTTCGGCGAGCACTTCGCCGAGGGCGACAAGCATGTCATGATGAAGGCGGCAGACTGGGCGGAGGTCAAGAAGGTGCTCAAGGAGAAGGACTTCAACTTCTCCGAGATTCGGGCCGTGGGCAAGCAAGTGACGATCAAGACCAACGGCCTGACGACGGTGGAAGGGGAGTTTCCCGCCATGGCGGACCGGGGCGTCATCGCCTGGCAGCTTCACGGCGGCGGGCCCATGACCGTGACCTTCCGCAACATCAAGTTCAAGTCGCTGGATTAGTCGGCACGAAGCGAGAATGAAGGTCGTCCGCTAGGCGAGGACGATATTGCCGAGGAGTCGGCCTGTCTGGCAGGCCATGGCGGCGAGGGCTTCGTGTTCGAGTTGGGCCTGCTGCTGATCGGCGGCCACGAAGCAGAGTCCGTCCACGGCGCCGGCCAGGAGCAGCCACCAGGGGCCGGCCGTGACCGCAGGGCCATGCAGGAATAGCCAGCGATAGTCTTCGGCGAAGCGGCGCAGGAGGTCGGGCGTCTTTTCCGCCCAGAGTCGGGCCGAGGTCTTGGCGAGTCGTCGACCGCCGGGAATGACGTCGACCCCGGCCCAGCCCGACGACTGGATGACCTGTCCGGGTTCGAGCCCGGCCACGAGTTCTTCCCAGCCCGGGGCTTCGAGCAGCCCGAAGAGCGTGGCCAGCCCACCCTGCTGGCGGGCGGCATCGATTAAGAGCACGGGACGGCGAAACTCGGCAGCGGCGACGGCTCCCAGGCTCGCCGTCAGCGTTGCCGCATCGGCCGTGGCCGCTCGCGGCACAAGCAGCACGCTCCCGCTGGAGCGCGGCCCCAGGAGTGCGTCGACGTGGGCCAGGATCTGCCGATGCTCGCCCAGTTCCGTCGCGGAGTCCAGGAGCGGGAGCAGGTCGGCCGGGGCGAGCACGGTGCCGGGGCGCGGCCAGCCGCTGGCCTGGAAGCGCGTCTTGATTGCCGGGGCGTCGGGCGGCGGCGGCGCGACGGCCGGTGCCACCCGCGGTTGCTGCTTGGAGTCAGGACGACTTTCGGGCACTTCGATGAAGGGGACCTGGTCGTCGTCGGCGAAGGGGGCCCGGGCTGAGCTGCCCACGGGGACGGCTGGCATGGCGTCCACGGCATTGGCGGGCGTCGGTGCTGAAGGCGGTTGATGCGGGGCGTCTTTGCGAAGGACGAGTGAGGCATCGGACGGTGTGGGCGGACTACCGGGGCTCTGCCCCCGGTTGGGTCGCATGGTTTCGAAGAGTTTGCCCATGGCCGGTATCCTCGCCGTCAGCCGTCCGCCACTCGGAGCCGTCGTCAGCCAGCGAGCCGATTGCCCGCCGGCGTCCGCGCCGTCCGCCGGTCCAGCATGCGCAGGGACACTTCAGCCGCTTCGTCGTCGTTCTCTTCGATCAGTTCGGCGCCGGTGCCGAGTTCCTCGGCGGCCGCGAGCACCGCCTCACAGTCGAGCAACTCGGCCTCGGCCAGGCAGGCCAGGGCCAGGGCTCGGCTGCCGAGCTGGTTGATCACCCGAGGCACACCGCCAGCACAACGGACGAGGAGTTCGCAGGCTTCGACCGGCATGACCCGTTCGGGCCGAACGCCTGCCTGGAGCAGGTGGTGGCGTACGTAGTCCATGGCCTCGTCGGGCAGCATGGGTTCGAGCGTGGTCTGGGCGGCGACGAATTGCCAGAGATCCTGCAGCCCGGGCTCCATGAGATGGTTGCGCAGGACAAGGTCGCCGACGAGCATGCCGTGAACGAGCGACCCGCTCGGGCAGACAAGCTGGGCGAGCCAGCGGAGTTCGTGAAGCAGGGCAGGGCTGAGCAGGTGGGCGTCGTCAACGACGAGGAAGCACCCGGAGCCGGCATGCTGGAGCAGGGCGTTGAGGAGCACGAGCCGGAGTTCGCCCTCGCTGCCGGTGGGGCAAGTGACGTTGAGTTCGAAGAGCAGGGCCTGGAGGAAGCCGGCGACGCTGAGGCCGGGAGCGGCGGGAATCCAAAGGCAGGGCTGCTCGGTGCGCAGGGCGTCGGCGAGGTGGTGGACGAGCAGGCTTTTGCCAACGCCGGCAGGCCCGACGAGCACGCCGAGGTTTTCCTCGCCGGCGAGCGTGGCCGCCAGCGAGGCCCGCACCGCTTCTTGCGTGGGGCTTGTGAACGGGGCCACTAGCCCCAGGCGGCCTTCGAATGGACGACTCTTCAGGCCGAAGGGCAAGCTTGCCATACGCGCATCCTTGATCGGCAAGTAGGCTACGCCTATTCATCGAATGAGGGCTGGCGCTGGCTTTAGCGGAGCTACATTATGGGACGGGTTTTCCTCGCCGCGCGGCGGGTCGCGGGCAAGCCAGCGAATTCTGGGGAGCCTGGGGTGAAGTTGGAGAACCAGTGCCGCCCCCTTGGCTACAACAGCAGCACGAGGTTTCCACGTTCCGGCCCGCGAGGAGACGCATGGCTCGCATCATCGACGGCAAGCAGATGGCCGCACAGCAGCGGCGCCGCGTAGCCGAGCGCGTGCAGCGCTTTAGCGCCGCCGCCGGCCGCGCCCCCGGGCTAGCCGCCGTGCTCGTGGGCGATCACCTCGCCAGCCGCGTCTACGTCCGCAACAAGCGCCAGGCCTGTGCCGAGGTCGGCATCATCAGTTGGCTCCACGAGTTCCCCGCAGACTTGCCGGAATCCGAACTGCTGGCCCACGTCGCCCAGTTGAACGCGGACCCCGCCGTCGACGGTATCTTGATCCAGTTGCCGCTGCCCGCCCATATCCGTGAACACGTCGTCAATGCCGCGATCGACCCGGCCAAGGACGTTGACGGCTTCGGCCCCGAAACGCTTGGCCTGTTGACCCTGGGCCAACCGCGCTTCTTGCCTTGCACGCCGCATGGTGTCTGGCTCATGTTGCAGCAGCACGCGGCGCCGCTGGCGGGTCGGCACGTCGTCATCCTGGGCCGGAGCAACATCGTGGGCAAGCCGCTGGCCCTCATGTTGTTGCAAAAGCATCCCCAGGCCAACGCAACCGTCACGGTCTGCCACTCGCAGTCCCGCGATTGGCCCAGCTTAACTCGCAGTGCCGACGTGCTGGTCGCCGCCGTGGGCCAACCGCTCCTGGTTCGCGGCGACATGGTCAGGCCCGGGGCCGTGGTCATTGACGTCGGCATCAATCGGCTGGCGGACGGCCGGCTCGTGGGCGACGTGGCCTTCGACGAAGTGGCCAAGGTCGCCAGCGCGATCACACCGGTCCCGGGCGGCGTGGGCCCCATGACCATCGCCATGCTGCTCGAAAATACTCTCCGCGCGGCCGAACTGCGTTCTCTGCCAGCCGGCACTCTCGATCCGGGCCTGCCCGCCGGTCCCGGTTGATGCGCCAGGCTAGGAACGGTGCCGATAGTCTTCGTTGATCTTGTTAAGCTGGGCGACGTAGCGTTCGCTGCTGGCCTGGTCGAAGACCCGCCGGCTCTCGTCGAGGGCATCCTGGGTGTAACGCACGGCGTCGGCCTTGCGACCGAGGCGGAAGGCCGCCACGCCCAGCAGGGCCCAGGTGCGGTGGCGGCAGGTGTCGGCCCCGTAGCCCTCGGCCGCCAGAACGCGGGGATCGAGATTAGCGAGCAGATCGTGGGCCGCTTGGTAATCCTGGTCGTCGATGAGTTGCTGGGCCCGCTGGACGGCTAGTTCCCAGGCCCGTTCCGCGTCGAAATCGGGGGCCAGGGGCTCGGCCTGCCGGCTGACCTGTCCCGGCAGCATGGCTCGGAACTGGGCTTCCCCCTTGGCGGCGAGGAACTCGGTCGCTGCCGCCAGCTCGGCTTGGTATGCCGCATGGGCGGCCTCGTCGCGCCGAATCTCGTTCGGCACCGTGAACCACTCCGGGAAGACTCGCTTGATCGCGGCCGCATGCTTGAACCAAAGTACGTCGGCGGCATGGGAGTCGCCCTGGGCCAGCGCGGCAAAGAGCTGGGTGCGTAGCTCCTCCGAGGTGGGGTCCCGGCGCCAGAAGAATCCGAAGATGTTCATCGCGCTGGCTCCAGGAGGTCCGCGGGACGGCCGACTGCCTGCTGATCCTACCCTGCGGGCTGGCCGGGCGGAAGGGGCCAAGGTTGCCAAGTCTTCAAGGTCGGGTCGGCGGGAGTGCGTCAGCCGCGCCGCCTCGCCGTCATGGCGCGGCCTCGCTAAGATGCTACTGCGGCAGCGTTTCCCACGCTCACGGTTCTGCTGACAAAGCCGCAGGCTGCCCGGCCGGGTGAAGGCGAGCCGCCCGATCCGGTCCGGAGCAACCGCTGTCACGTATTCGATAGACAACTACGCATTGGACAAAGGGAGCACATCATGGCGGTGGCGACAGCGCCGCAGTCGGGCGCCATGAACTGCAAGTTGCCCGTGGAGGGCAAGAAGCGTTGCCTCTGGGCCGGCCGCCAGATGCCGGTCTTGCAGAAGATCCGTGAACGCTTCGCCCAGGAGAAGCCGTTGGCCGGACTGCGGATGGCGGCCTGTCTGCACGTTACCGCCGAGACCGCGAATCTGATGCGAACTCTGCAGGCGGGCGGGGCCGACGTGGTGCTCTGTGCCTCGAACCCGCTCAGCACGCAGGATGACGTGGCCGCCAGTCTCGTGCAGGACTTCGGCATCGCCACTTACGCCATCCGCGGCGAAGACAACAACACTTACTACGAACACATTGTGGCGGCCCTGGCCCATGAGCCCCACCTGACCATGGACGACGGCGCCGACCTGGTCTCCTCCCTGATCTTCGTGGCATTGGACCGCCTCGACGACGTCTATGCCGAGGTGCGTAAGTGGGCCACCTCAATGCCGGCCAACCAGCGGCAGGCGCTCATCACTCAGATCGTCGCCAGCATGGAAGAGACGACGACCGGAGTGAACCGGCTCCGGGCGATGGAAAAGGACAAGGTCCTCAAGTTCCCGGTCATCGCGGTCAACGACGCCCAGACCAAGCACTTCTTCGACAACCGCTACGGCACGGGTCAGAGCACGATCGACGGCATCGTCCGCGCCACCGATCTGCTCATCGCGGGCAAGGTCGTGGTCGTGGCGGGCTATGGTTGGTGCGGCAAGGGCGTGGCTCTGCGGGCACGCGGCATGGGGGCCGTCGTCATCGTCACGGAAGTCGATCCGATCCGGGCCCTGGAAGCCGCCATGGACGGTTTCGCGGTCCTGCCCATGGCCGACGCCCTGAGTCGCGGCGAACTCTACATCACCGTGACGGGCAATGCCCACATCCTGCGGCGCGAGCACTTCCTCGGCATGAGGGACGGGGCGATGCTCGCCAACTCCGGCCACTTCGATATTGAGATCGACCTCAAGGCCCTGGAAGCGGAGTCCCGCGAAGTCAACCGCGGCGTCCGCGAGCACGTCGACGAGTATGTCCTGAAGTCGGGCAAGCGGCTCTACGTGCTGGGTGAAGGCCGGCTCGTCAATCTGGCGGCGGCCCACGGCCACCCGGCCAGCGTGATGGACATGAGCTTCGCCACCCAGGCCCTGGCCAGTGAATGGGCCTTCCAGAACAAGGGCAAGCTGGCCCCCGTTGTGCACAAGCTGCCCGTGGAAATCGAGCAGCGCATCTCCGCGCTCAAGCTGGCCAGCATGGGCATCCAAATCGATACCCTCACCGACGCTCAACTCAAGTACATGAGCGGCTGGGAACAGGGGACGTAGGGCCCGGCCCACGGCCTGGTTGTATCCTCGGACCGCGATGGCCACGACCGTCGCGGTCCTTCTCTTGCGCCGCCACGGCGCGCAGGGGGTAGGCTAGGCTTCGGGATCTCTCCCTTTGACCTCAACCGATCTCAAAGCCCCACCAGTGGCAGGGGATGCGGCCGTTCCAGAGGGGAATCTTGGCCATGGGGGTCAGGCCGAGGTCGGTGGCGAGGTGCTGGGCCGGCGTGAAGAACCAGGCCCGCCAGCCCTGCCAATGAGCCCGCAGATGCGCGCCCAACTCCCGTTGCAATTGCCGAGTGGCTTGAACCTCACTGATCCGTTCGCCATAGGGCGGATTGCAGACGAGCCAGCCGGGGGCCACGTCGGGCGGTGGCAGCCGGTTCCGGGCATCCATCTGGATGAAGGGAAGCAAGTGGCCGACCCCTGCCTCCCGGGCATTGGTCTGGGACCATTGGACCGCATCGCCGCGCAGGTCGCTGCCCAGGATCGGAGCGGCCAGCGACTTGCCCATGACTGTCCGGGCCTGGTCGCGCAGATGAGTCCATAGCCGAATATCGAAGTCGGGCCAGCCCATGAAGCCAAACCGCCGGCGGGTAAGCCCCGGTGCTCGCCCCAGCGCCTGCCAGGCCGCCTCGATGCAGAACGTGCCTGAGCCGCACATGGGATCGACGAGCGGTTGCCCAGGCGTCCAGCCGGAGAGTACGAGCAGCCCCGCCGCCAAAGCCTCATTCAGCGGCGCCTTAACCTGGACTGGCCGATAGCCCCGCTTGTGGAGCGAGGCCCCCGAGCTGTCCAGGCTCAGAACCAGGCGGTTGCGCGAGAGATGCAGATTGATCTTCACCAGCGGGTTCTCGACGTCGACACTGGGCCGACGCCCTGCCCGCTCCACGAACCAATCGCAAATGGCATCCTTCACCCGCAGGGCGGCATAGTGGGAATGGGTGATCTCGGAATCGCGGACGTTGGCGTCGACGGCCAGCGTGTGGTCCGGCGTCAGGTGGCGCTCCCAGTTGACAGATCGGACCGCCGCGTACAGCGTGTCCGGATCCCCCACCTCGGTCTGCAGGATCGGCATCAGGACCCGCACCGCCGTCCGCAACCAAAGGTTGGCTCGGTAGAGCAACGCCCGATCGCCGGCGAAGCTCACACCACCTCGGCCCGGCATGACGGCCTGTGCGCTCAATGCCCGTAGCTCTTGAGCCAGGACCGGCTCCAGACCGCGGGCACAGGTGGCGAAGTAGGTTACCGTTTCCGACACGGATAGCGAACCGCGGCTGCGGCCCAATCGGGGTGGAGAGTGGTAGCTAAGGGGCAGACCGTGGAATCACTCTACGGAATCGGCCCTCGACCGTACGTCAGTCGGGGATGCCCGCCCGTGGGAAGAGCAGCTTGGTGTTGCTCCACAATTCGGCCGTGGTCGGCGGACCATGCTCGATCCACCCGAGCTGCGAAACTATCTGCCAGGCGATCAGACTCAAGATCCCCCAGGTGAAGAGCGAAGCGCCCCAACTGGCGGAGTAGAACTTGAGCGCGGTGCCGGCAGAGCTTTTGTACTTGGGGATCACGCCGGAGAGATCGACGCTGTAAATCTCGTCGAGGACGAGATGGGAGAAGAAGCCGAGCGTGACGCCGACCGCCAGCAGCCAGGGGGTGGGGGGCGTGAGGTTCTCGGTGGCCAGGTAGGTAAGGCCTCCCGCGATGAACATGGCGGGGATGGAGTGGAACATGCCGCGATGGACGGTCAGACGCTGGAAGATCATGCGCACGCCGAAGCGCAGGAAGATGTAGAAGGCGATAGCAGCTAGCAGCCGGTCTTCGAAGGCGAGGTTGAGCCGGCGCAGGCGATGAAGCAGCAGAAAAGCGCCCAGGGCGGAAAGCAAGTTGAACATCTCGCGAATGGGCTTGCCGCTGTCGCTGTCCAAGTCGGGGAGCATGCCGGCAAAGCCGCACAAGGCGCCGGCGAGGACGGCCTGGGTGACGTCGACGCCGAGGTAGTGATTTAGCACTCCCCCGTAGACCACGCCCAGCACCGACGAGAAGGTGACGTGCTCGCGAAACGCCGCCATGGCCGCTCCGGACAAGGAATCCGCGTGGGTCCGGGGATAGCCGATCCCGCTTCGGCCCGCAAGCCCGCCGAAGGTGGGATTTCCGCAAATCCGGCAGCCGGAGCGATTGCACCGGTCGTTCGGGTTGGGAAATCTGAGAATCGGGGGAATTCGCGTGACATGGGGCGAAAGGAGTGGTGAGATCAGGGGTGCCGGCGCTGCTCCACGCAGGTCGCCACGCCGGTCGGCAGGGGTTTCGTCTCACCGTTGGGAAAGAGCACTAGCCATGAAGCGCACGCTGAAGCGTCTCCCACGCTGGACGTGGGTGTTCGGATGTCTCGCCATTCTGGTCGTTGGGCCGCTCAAGGCTCAGGACCCCGTCCCGGGCATTCCGCCCACTCGTGAACAAGAAATCCAGTCCATCCGACGCCAGATGGAGTCGCTCCAGCAGCGGCTGGCGGAACTGGAGCGGCAAACGACCACAACGGCTCCCACGCCCAGCGCGCTCAAGCTGCCGGACGACTTCGTCCGCCGCCTAACCTGGCGTGGCATCGGGCCGGCCAACATGTCGGGCCGCATCACCGCCATCTCCGTCTACCCCGCTGACCCGAACCTCTACTGGGCGGCGACGGCCTCGGGCGGCTTGCTCAAGACCACCAACAACGGCGTGACCTTCGAGCATCAGTTCGACAAGGAAAACACCGTCTCCATCGGCGACGTCTGCGTCGCCCCCTCCAACCCCGAGATCGTCTGGGTCGGGACCGGCGAATACAACCCCCGCAACTCGGTCTCCTTCGGCGACGGCGTCTACAAGTCCACCGACGGCGGCAAGACTTGGAAGCACATGGGCCTGAAGGAAACCTTCCAGATTGGCAAGGTCATCGTCCATCCCACCAACCCCGACATCGTCTACGTCGGTGCCCTGGGCCGGCTCTATGGGCCCAACGCGGAGCGCGGCCTTTTCAAGACCACCAATGGCGGCCAGAGCTGGGAGAAGGTGCTCTACTTCGACGAGAACACTGGCGTCATCGATATGGTGATGCACCCCACCGAGCCTGACACTTTGCTCGTGGCCATGTGGGAGCGCCGCCGTGACGAGTTCGACAGCTTCATCGGCGACCCCAAGCCCGCCGACGGCATCGACGGGTATGACCCCGTCGTCAAGTGGGGCCCCCATGCCGGCATCTACAAGACCACCGATGGCGGCAAGAACTTCAAGCGCCTGACCCAGGGTCTGCCCTCGAACCAATTCGGCCGGGTCGGGCTCTGCTACTTCCTCAAGGACCCCAACACCATCGTCGCCATCATCGACTGTGCCAAGATCGGCATGGGCCGGGCGCCAGCGGGTTCCCCCAACGTCTACATCGGCTTCTTCGGCGAGGCGACCGACGATGGCCTGCGCGTGCAGTTCGTCCCCGAGGAGAGCCCGGCGGCCAAAGCCGGTCTCCAGCCCGACGACCTGGTCACCAGCGTTGACGGCAAGCCTGTTGCCGCCAATCCCGACGTGCAGACGGCCATCAGCGAGAAGAAGGTCGACGACAAGGTGAAGGTCGAGTTCAAGCGTGGGGCCGAGAGCAAGTCCGTGGAGATTACCCTGGGCGAGCGGCCCGCACCGGCCGGCGGCTTCGGCGGACCGGGCGGCGGCACGCGCACGCGCCCCTGGGCGGCCTACTACGGCGGCCAACGCGAGAACGTCCAGGACCGCCAGGGCGACGACGGCCACGAGTTCGGCGGCGTCTACAAGTCCACCGACGGCGGCGAGACCTGGACCCGCCTTAACAGCCTGAATCCCAGGCCCATGTACTTCTCTCTTATTCGCATCGACCCCAACGACGACCAGACGATCTACGTCGGCGGTATCTCCATGCACCGCAGCACGGACGGCGGCAAGACCTTCCGCGTCGACCGCGCTCGGGAAGTTCATGCCGACTACCACGCCCTGTGGATCAATCCCAAGGACAGCCGCCACATCGTGGCGGGTAGCGACGGCGGCGTTTACGTCTCCTATGACAAGATGCTCCGCTGGGATCATCTCAACCATGCCGCCATGGGCCAGTTCTACCACGTCGCTGTCTGCCCCCGGCAGCCCTATTGGGCGTTCGGCGGGCTGCAAGACAACGGCTCCTGGGGACTGCCCTCGCGCGGTCTGGGCGGGCGCGGGCCTGTCAACGAGGACGTCCTCAGCATCGGCGGCGGCGACGGCTTCGTCTGCCGCATCGATCAGACCGAACCCGACTGGATCTACTCGGAAAGCCAGAACGGGGTCATGGGCCGCCGCAACTTGCGGCCCGGCGAGCGAGCCAGCATCCGGCCTCGGGTCGAACGCGGCCAGCCGCCGTACCGCTTCAACTGGAACACGCCCTTCATCCTTTCGCACCACAACCAGCGCATCTTCATCTGCGCCGGTAACTACGTCTTCCGCTCGGTCAACCGCGGCGACGATCTCAAGATCATCAGTCCCGAGATTACCCGGACGCAGCGCGGCAGCGGCACGGCCCTGTCCGAATCGCCCCGCAACCCCGACGTGCTCTGGGCCGGCACCGACGACGGCGCCGTGTGGGTCACCCGCGACGGCGGCAAGAACTGGACCAACGTCTCGGAGCGGATCGGCCTACCCGGCCCGCGCTGGGTGGCCACGCTCGAAGCTTCGCGCTTCGCCGAGGGACGCTGCTATGCCGCGTTCGACGGCCATCGCAGCGACGACGACAAGCCCTACCTCTACGTCACCGAGGACTATGGCGTCACCTGGAAGCCGATCCATGAAGGGCTGCCGAGCTTCGGTTCGACCCGCTGTCTCCGCGAGGACGTCGTAAACCCGAACCTGCTCTTCTGCGGTACGGAGTTCCACGCCTTCGCGTCGGTGGATCGCGGCCAGAGTTGGACCAAGATCAACAACAACCTTCCGACGGTGGCCGTGCACGAGATCGCCGTCCATCCCACGGCCGGGGAAATCGTGGCCGCCACTCACGGCCGCAGCCTCTGGGTGCTGGACGTGACCTGGCTCCGGCAGTTCACGGCTGACGCGGCCAAGGCGCCGGCCCATCTGTTCAAGCCTGCCACGGTCGTGCGTTTCCGCCCCGAGCCGTCGCGAGGCGGCACGCTACGGCGTTTCGTCGGCCAGAACCCGCAGGCCGGCACCGAGATCTTCTATCACCTGGGAGAAAAGGCTGACCGGGTCCAGATCAAGATCGTGGACGTGCAAGGCAACACGGTCCGGGAATTGACCGGCTTCGCCGACCCTGGTCTCAATCGCGTCGCCTGGAATTTGGCCCGCACTGCGCCGCGCCCGCCAGGCGGCGGCGCTGGTGGCGGCGGCTTCGGTGGCGGTGGTTTCGGAGGCGGCCGCGGCGGCGCCGGACGGGAGGAGCGGGCTCAGGCCACGGCGCCACGGCCAACCGCGCCCACGGCGACGGCACCCGCGCCCACCACGCCCACCGCTCCGACGGCAACCACGCCCGCCGCGGCGGCGGCTCCCCAGCAACCCCGGCGCGGCGGCTTCGGCGCCGTCCAGCTTGTCCCCACCGGCACCTATCGGGTAATCCTCGTGGTCGACGGCAAGGAGTACACCCAGACCCTGGAAGTCCAGGCCGACCCCAACGTGCCCCTGGGTGAGATCAGCACGGAGGTTGATGAACTCACCCTGGAGCAATGGCTGCGGAAGATCAACTAAGGCCATCACCAACCCACGCGCCACGCCCGGACTTCGGTCTGGGCGTGGTCCTTTTTCTGGCCTCTGACCAGCGCGGCTTGGCGATCGACGTGGTGCCCCCGTGGCCCCTGCTGCTATAATTCCCTGAGCCACGCCCCCGTCCTCGGTGTCGTAACCTCATGAGTCGTTTCCTCGATGTTCTGGCCGAGCGCGTCCTCGTCTTCGACGGCGCCATGGGCACCAGCATCCACCGCCGCGATCCGTCCGACGCCGACTGGGGCGGCAAGGAACTGGTCAACTGCACCGAGTGGATTTGCTACACTCACCCCGATTGGATCCGGGACATTCACCGCGAGTTCCTGGCGGCTGGTTGCGATGCCGTTGAGACCAATACCTTCGGCGCCAACCGGATCGCTTTGGGCGAGTTTCACAAGGAAGAGCACACCGACGAATTGAACCGCCTGGCCACCCGTCTGGCTCGGGAGGCCTGCCTGGAGTTTTCCACGCCAGATCGGCCGCGCTTCGTGGTCGGCTCCGTGGGGCCGGGCACAAAGCCGGTCTCCTTCACCGACAACACCATCACCTTCGACCAGGTCGTGGAGGCCTACCGGCCGCAGATGCGGGCTTTCCTGGAGGAAGGCGTCGATGCCATCCTCTGCGAGACCGCGTTCGACATCCTCCATCTGAAGGCCCTGGTCGTCTCGGCCCGGGAAGAGATGGAGCGGGTCGGCGTGCAGGTCCCGCTCATGGCCCAGGTCACGATCGAGACGTTCGGCACCATGTTGGCCGGGACCGACATCGCCTCCGCCCTCATCACGCTGGAAGCGCTGCCCGTCGACGTCATTGGCATGAACTGTGCGACGGGCCCGGACCTGATGCTCGACCACTTGCGCCATTTGTCCAAGCATTGCCGGCGTCCGATCAGCGTCTTGCCCAACGCCGGCATCCCCGAGACCGTGGACGGCCGGGCCCACTTCCACTTGCAGCCGGCCGCCCTGGCCGAGTCGCTGCGCTCCTTCGTGACCGACTGGGGCGTGAACATCGTGGGCGGCTGCTGCGGGACGACGCCGGAGCATCTCCAGGCGGTGGTCCAGGCCGTGGCAGGTCTGAAGCCCAGGCCGCGGCAACCCGTTCACGAGCCCGCCGTCGCCTCGCTGACCAGCTCGTCGGCCCTGCACATGGAGCCCGGCCCGCTCATCATCGGCGAACGCACCAACACCACTGGCAGCCGCAAGTTCAAGCGGTTGCTCGAGGCGGGCGACTTCGACGGCATGGTGGACATGGCCCGCGAGCAGGAGGACGAAGGGGCCCACCTGCTAGACGATTGCGGGGCCTACCCGGGCCCCGATGAAGTTCGCGACATTACCGAAGTCCTGCGCCGCTTCAACAAGGTCATCAAGCTCCCCATCGTCATCGACTCGACCGAGCATCAGGTGATGGAGGCGGGTTTGAAGTGCGTGGCCGGCAAGCCCTTCATCAATTCGATCAACCTGGAGGACGGCCGCACGAAGCTCGACGTCATCGTCCCGTATGCCCGCAAGTACGGGGCGGCTCTCGTCGCCCTCACCATCGACGAAGAAGGTCAGGCCACCACGGCCGAGTGGAAGCTCCGCGTCGCCCGCCGTATCTACGACATCTGCACCCGGGAGTTCGGCGTCGAGCCCACCGACCTCTTCTTCGATCCGCTCGTCCTGCCCGTGAGCACGGGCCAGGAGGAGCTGTACAACGCCGCAGTTGAAACCCTTGAGTCCATCCGTCTGATCAAGGCGGAGCTTCCCGGGGCTGGCACCTGGCTGGGGCTCTCCAACATTTCGTTCGGACTCGATCCCTACGTTCGGCAGGTGGTCAACAGCGTCTTCCTGCGGCTGGCCCTCGATGCCGGCGTCGATGCCGCCATCCTCAATGCCAGTAAGATCCTGCCCCTTTCCGAGATCGATCCCACGGGTCGGCGTCTGGCCGAGCGTCTGCTGCTCAACCAGCGTGAGGAGGGCGACCCGCTCCAGCAGCTCATCGCCTTCTACAAGGACCAGGGCAGATCGGAAGAGCGTCGTGTAGGGAAAGAGAGGAGATCTCGGTGGTCGCCGTAT
>CALLZJ010000230.1 GCA_937858435.1 uncultured bacterium | reverse complement strand
ATGGGGTTACAAGGATGTACTGGAGTTTTGGCGTCCGCTACACGCCCTGGATTGCTTCGGTGACCGCCATTGAGTGCGAAGCCGCACTTACCCGAGTGAAAGGGGCGCTGGACTATCCTAAGAATGGTACGACGCTCTTTGTTCTTGACGTGGACAGCGACGGCATCGTCCGCCGTGCTGATCTCGTTATCCGTGCGTCACAAGTTGAACCGCAACGCGTGCTCATCACTACCACTGGCCTGCTGGAGGCGGGGGAACTGAAGTTTGCCACCTATGGCGAAATCAGGCCTGAGGTTCCAGAATGGGCTTGGCGTCTACGCGGCAGGTGTGTCGGCGATGAAGAGTTCACTTTGGAGAAGGTGCGTACGGGACTCACGGATGACGAGTACCGTCAACTCACGAAAATGGAATTACCCGATAACGCATACATCCGGGACGCGCAAGAGAAAGTCCACAAGTACCGCGATGCCGATGGCAAGGAGCAAGTGCTAGGCCCGCTGAAATTCGCGACACCGTCGGCAGCTTCCCGTGGTGAGTTTCCCTTCTGGACCGTTGTTATCCTTCACGGTCTCCTGATGTTGGCTTTGCTAAATTGTTGGTGGTTCTGGCGTTACCGGAAATCAAGGTCGTTGGCATCATGAGTTAGGCCCCTAGAGATCCCGGCCACGTGGCCGTGCGGTTGGCCGTCTGGGCCTACGGCGTCTTCAGCCTTGGACTTGCACCCTAACTCGTGGAGTGGCATCATGAAGCGCATGCTGACCTGGGCTGCCGGCTGCTCGCCATCTACTTCGGCACCCTCGCCCTCACCGTGTTCCTCGCCGATGCCCTTCGGGGCAAACGCGCCTGGGCCTGGGAGCCGATCCACGGCACCGAGACCGCCACGGCGCCGACTTTTCCAGTGGGGGGCGGGCCTTGCCGGGATTGCATTGAGGGCTGGTTGAGTATGGCCTTTATTCTGGGTGGCATCGAATGCCATCATCAACCAGACGCCAATTGTCCACCACTCGATATCTTCGTGCCTTCTCGTGACTGCTTTGAACTAACAGGAGAACCAGCCATTAACGGCTCAATCTGCAAGTGTTTCAGTTGCACTTGGTCACACTGCGAGAGGGACTTCTTGGTCTGGTATGCCTGGTGCGGGCCTGAGGACTTTCTGCACGTACATGGCTCATGTCCCGTCGTCAAGAACGGCAGGGCACATAGGTGGCATCGCAACGCTTCTACGCTCTTTAATGAGCCGTGCGCTTCTGAGACTGGCTACATCGCCCAGAAGTGGTGTGGATATGACAAGGCGGACCACTTTGGATGCAGGTCGCAGAACTGCCGTGGCGATGGCCCGTGGATTCGTGGCTTCGAGATCACGGCCTATTCATGTCCGACTCCATCTGGTGATCCCACGCCACGCCCACCGGCACCGACGCAGACTATGCCTCACTAAACACTACCACCAGGACGCCTTCAGTGACTCCATTCACTCTAGCTCTCTGGGTTTCTGTCTTTTTGGAGCCGCCAGCGCCGCTTCATCGCTTTGAAGATGGCTGTGCAGTTCACTATGTTACGTCACGTGTTGTCGCCCCCGATGTTCCGATGCTCAACGTTGAACCCGAAGAACGCCCAGTGAAAGCACACACGCCAGTTGTTATCACCTTCGATTACATCTTCGCTGCTTACGGGCGCGACTTTGCTTTTGTAGCCACTCCGCGCCAAGTAGAGGAGGGGGACTTCCTGAAGCAGTACTGGGGGGTTCGGACTGGCCGGTACTTTGAACGCTCGTTGCGCCAGGCGAGCAATGACCGGCGTGAGGCAAGTGTCGCAAGTGACAGTTCCGATTCGGTGCGCATTAAGCTCGCCCAGCAGCGCCGGTTCATTGTCGAATGGTGTCTGTTGCTTGACCTGACTAGTTTGGCCGGACGGACGGGATCGTGGGAATACCCAGTCACGGCAGCCGACAACGTCGAAGGGGTCGTCAAGCTTTCACTGAGGTCAGGTCAGCCGACGGAGTGCCTCGCGACTTTCAAGGGCGGCGGGGCCGGTACACTAATCCGAATCGTCCACCATGGCCGCAAGGAATTCGGCACCCGCACTTTTGTTGCTAGTGCGGAATGGGAGCGCATCGCCGTGGTCTTTGGGGGCGACCACACCATCACCAAGCAGAAGAAACTTGATGGCGAGACGCTCTCCTTGATCAACGTAACTGTGCCGTTGAGCGAAGGGGATTTCCAGCACCATGCAGACACGTCTACCCCGAATAACGCCTACGTGACGACGGATGAGTCCACACTCGAATGCAAGTCCCCTGGTGGTGAGTCAACTCTCTTGGCCACTCTCACGCCAGTTGGAGCTAGTAAACGACCGAGCTTCTGGCCGGTCGTGTTGTTGAGCCATCTGGTGGTGTTTGCCTTAGCTTGTGGACTGCTATTTCTACGGCGATATCGTAACCGCCAACGATGAAGCAGCAACTGCCCAGTGAGTCTGAGAAGTCGGTGTCGACGTATCGGCCCTCGTGTGGCTGCTTCGGCCAAGTGCCGGTACGGCCTTGGGTCACGATGCTCCTCGACGCCGCGTTGATCTGTGGACTCTTGGGCTGGCCGCCGCGGCCGTGGACGCCCCGGCAAGCACCCCTCTGGACGCTCTTTCTCTTGGTCAATGCCGTGCTGTTGGCCGTCTGGGCCCACGGCGTCTTCAGCCTTGGACTTGCACCCTAACGAACGGAGTGGCATCATGAAACGCATGCTGACCCTGGGCTGCCGGCTGCTCGCCATCTACTTCGGCACCCTCGCCCTCACCGTGTTCCTCGCCGATGCCCTTCGGGGCAAGCGCGCCTGGGCCTGGGAGCCTATCCACGGCACCCAGACCGCCACGGCCCCGACGGAGCCGGGCGAAGAGCCGAAGAAGTGCCGGGACTGTGTAGAAGGGTGGCTAACAACGGTGCAAGTCTACGGTGAATACGAATGTCCGCATGGCCCTGAGTTGGAAGACGATTGCCCACAGCCACCGAATTTCATACCTGCACGCGATTACTTTGAACTACATCGTTTCGCGCCGCCTCCTCCAGAGCCTCCACTGCAGCCGCCCCCTCCGCCATGCTATTGCTTTCGGTGTAAGGCACACTCCTCAGGACTACCGCCGAACCTCGTCTACTTGTGCGAAGAAAACTCATTGAGGTGGTATGCCTGGTGTGGCCTTGAGGACGATGACCATAAGGTCGGCCCTTGTGACGTTGAGTTCACAAGTCATCTCACAGTCAAGAATTTCAAGCGCCAAACGCGGACGAAGGACAACCAACCTTGCCGGTTCACTTACAATCTGGGCGACGTGGACATTCTGCCCTGGTGTGGTATCATGTTTCCGAATGGGAATCCCGGCGCCAGTGCTTTCCACTGCAAGGCAAATGACCAATGCGAAGAGTTCGGCGACTGGGAAGAAGAGTCGGTGGGCAGCCCTCACATACGGTGCAAGCGCAAGCCGGGTGAACATCTTCCGCCCATTCCAGCACCGCCTACGAATACTCAAGGCAACCCATAACTGCGCGTTCAAGGAGTGATCATGGCCATGTGGTGGATCGTCCTTCTCGCCTTCGCCGACGGACCTGGGGCGCCGCTGACCGCAGAAAACTTGGAAGCACGCCTCCGGGCACGCGACAGCAAGCTAGCCAACTACTCTCTCGAGTATCGGCACAGAAAAAAGAGCTGGACGCGGGCAATGGCAACTGCAAATTTCTCCATTGTCCGCGAGGGCACAGCAACGAGGTTGGGGACATACTCCCCCTCCTCAACACCTCAGCCTCCATTCCGTTGGAACGAGTACAGGAAGGAACTCACGTGCCGCGGCGAGGAGGTAACTGTGCGATCCAGTCCGGTTGACCGGTCAAATGGGATTGATTTCCAAAAATGGAGCAACGTTGGCGGCGTTTTCCGCGACTACACTTGGCGAATGGGATCGGGGGATCCCATGGACGCCAGTTGGATCATGGAAAAGCCTGCGGCCGACTTCGAGTGGATCCTCAAAGACGAACGCCTCGTCATAGAAGTGGCCCATGGCTTCGGCGCGACACGGTTGTTGAGCTCGGTGACCAGCGTCAACCCTGAAACGGACGGTTGGCTTCTCGTTGGGACACTCCAGCGCGGTCCCGCCGTTTTCAGTGATTTCCGCATCTGGATCGATCAAGACCTAGTCGTCCGCCAACTCGTCTTGGAAGGAAAAAGCGAAGGGGTGTCAACAGGGCTAATGGTCGTTCGAAATCTGGGGAGCAGGAGGGCTGGTGAGTTTGTATTTCCCGAGAAGGGGACGCATCAATCGGGTCCTGCATCATGCTTCGACGGTCTCGAACTCAAGCGTGCCAATCGACTCACTCCCGAGGAGGAGTACACATTCGTGGACATCCGTGTTCCCTTGTCGGACGAGGCCTACGCGGACTTGACGGCGATGAAGCGGCCCAACAACGCCTATGTGTGGAATAGGATCGAGAACACGTACGAGTATGTGGATGACAAGGGAACGGTGAAGGAAAGGCGGCCGCTGAAGGTCCCTCGCCCCATGGCCATGGTCCCCACTTGGCCGACCTATGTGATCTTGAGTCACTTTCTCGCGTTCGTCTTGGGAGTCGCCGTTGTTTGGCTGTTGCAGCGCCGACGGCGCAAGAGTTCACCGGCGCCCAGTTCCTAGGTCAGACAACACGTAAAGGGGCCTGAACTGACTGCGTACACTAGCTGAGAATGGCATAATGCCCATGTCCCGCCGGGCCTTCACGCTGCCGGAGTTGCTCGTCGTGATCGCCATCGTCGGCGTGTTGCTGGCGCTGACGATCCCGGCGGTGCAGCGGGCGCGCGCCGCTGCCGACCAGACCGTCTGCAAGCATCGGCTGCGCGAACTGGGGGTCGCCCTGGCCATGTACCACACCGAGCGCGGCCGGCTTCCGCCCGGGTGCAGCGGCGAGCAAACCCCCACGCCTCACCTGAGTTGGCACGCTCGGCTGCTGCCCTATCTCGGGCGGCTAGAGCTTTGGCAGCAGACCCAGGCGGCCTTTGCCCAGGAGAAGTTCTTCGTCAAGGAGCCGCCCCACCAGGTCGCGGGGCAGGTCATCGCCGAGTTCATCTGCCCTTCCGACCCCCGGCTCAACCAGGCGGCTGAGTTCGACAGCGTGGCCGGCGGCAAGATGCGCCGGGCTTTCACTTCCTACTTGGGGGCAAGCGGCCTGGACCAGAACGCGCGCGACGGCATGCTCTTCCTCGACTCGATGACGCGGCTCGCCGACGCCCAAGACGGACTCAGTCAGACGTTGCTAGTCGGGGAGCGGCCGCCCAGCGCCATCCTCAACCTCGGCTGGTGGTACGGCGGCTGGGGTATGGCCAAGACCGGGGCGGGCGAGATGATCTTGGGGGTGCGCGAAATCAACACCTTTCCTCCCGATCACCCCTATGGCGGGCAGTATCCGCCGGGCCCCTATGAATTCAAGCCCGGCAAACTCGACGACCAGCAGGCCCAGTTCCACTACTGGAGCCTGCACCTGGGCGGCGGCCATTTCCTCTTCGCCGACCAGTCGGTCCGGTTCCTGCGCTACTCGGCCGCCAGCATCCTGCCCGCCCTGGCCACGCGCGACGGGCGGGAGCCCGTCACGCTGCCGGATTAGCCCCGCCCGCGCTGCCATAGAATGGCAGCCTGGACACTCTCCCCGGGTGCCCGTGCGAAACGGCGCTGCTCCATGCCCACGGTTTCCGCCACTGGTCTGATCATTCGCGGCACGGACTGGAGCGAGACCAGCCGCATCGTCACGCTCTGGACGCGGGAGTTTGGCAAGGTGCGGGCTTTGGCCAAGGGCGGCCGCCGCCCGCGCTCCCCGTTTGAATCTGCCCTTGACCTCTTGACCCTTTGCAGTATCGTCCTCATCCGCAAACCGGGCGGGGGTCTGGACCTCTTGACCGAGGCCCGGGCCGTGGAACGGTTCGTGGGGCTACGCCAGTCGCTGACGGGTTTGTACGCGGGGGTCTACGTGGCCGAGCTGCTCGGCGACCTGACCCAGGACGACGACCCGCATGCGACCCTGTTCGAGGAGGCGGTGGCGACGCTGACCGATCTGACGGCCGGCACGCCCCCCCGGATGCTGCGGCTGCTGCGGTTCGAAATGGTGCTGCTGCGTGAGTTGGGTTACGCCCCCCAGCTCGAAGCGTGTGCCGGCTGCAGGGGCGAGTTGGTGCCCGGTCCGGGCCTGGGCTTCAGCCCGGCGGCGGGCGGGGTGGTCTGTGGCCGGTGCCGCGTGCCGCCCCGAGGCTGGCGGCGTCTGACGCCGGAGTTGTGGCTGGCGCTACGGCAACTGGTGGACGAAGCGAGTTGGAAGCAGGTGGCCGCGGCCGCGCGGCGGGAGTTGCGTGGCCTGATGGACGGCGTGGTGACGGAGCACTTGGGCCATCGGCCGCGGAGCGCGGCCTATCTGCGGGATGAAGGCTAGCCGCGCCGCGGCGCACGGGAGGCAGGCAAGGATGCACGCACGAGCCCCATGGCAGCGCCGGCTGGCACTCTGGCTGCAACGGCTGGTCCCCGTGGCCCTCGCTGTCGCGGCGGCCGGCTGCGAGACCTTCCCCACCCCCGACTGGTACCTCGCCATGCAGCGGCCGCGGGTCGAACTCCCGCCGCCGCAGGGAGAGACGGTCCTCCAGGCCGGGCTGTGGGTGAGCGAGCAGCCGCCCGAACCCGGCACCCTGGCGGGCGACTGTGTCTCGGCAAAGATACTGTTCCAGCGCGGCGAGTATGAGCAGGCGGAGAAGGTCTTCCGCTGGCTCGCCTCCAAGGCCGAGAAGGAAAAGAACCTCGAAGTGCTCGAGGAGAGCCTGTATTGCCAGGGCGAATGCCTCTACCATCTCCGCCGCTATCCCAAGGCGATGGAGACCTTTACCAAGCTTCTGAAGGTGAACCCCTCGACGCGGTATCGAGGCGAGGCGGTGAGCCGTGAGTTCGAGATGGCGGAGTACTGGCTCAAGGACACTCGGGAAGCCATGCGTGAATGGCGCGAGTTCCAGGACGGCGAACGCTGGGTGGTCATGCCGCGCCTGGTCAGCTTCGAAACCGAAATGCCCTGGTTCGACGCCGAGAACCACACGCTCAAGGCCTTCGAGACGATCTACACGCAAGACCCGTCGGGGCCGGAGGCGGACCGGGCTCTGTACCTGGCAGGCGGCATCAACTATTTCCGCGAGCGCTACCAGGAAGCGGACACGTTCTACAGCCTGCTGGTGGAGAACTATCCGCGTTCGCCGCTGGCGCCGCAGGCTTTGGAGTTGGCGATTCAGTCCAAGATCAACCAGATCGGCGGCGCCGACTACGACGGCCGCAAGCTGGTCGAGGCCCGGCAGATGGTGGACACGGCCATGCGGGGCTTCCCAGAGCTGCGCGAGAAGGCCGAGTTCCTCCAGCGCACCCTCTTCAACATCCAGGAACAACAGGCCGCCAAGGACTTTGCCACGGCCGAGTTCTATCGCCGGACTCATCACCCGGGCGCTGCGTACTTCTACTACGAGATCGTCCGCCGCCGCTACGCCGGGACGCCGTGGGCCGACAAGGCACTGGAACGTATTTATGAGATCCGCGGGGCCGTCGAGGTCGAAGCGTCCCAGCCGCAAGAGTAGCCTTCGGAAAGGAAGCCCGTGGCCGTCAGCCGCCGCAAGTTCCTGACGCTCCTGGGGGCCGGCGTGGCCTTGACGCTGCCGTCGTGCCAGACGCCCGTGGAGCTGAACATCCTCGGCTACTCGACCGCGCCCCGGCACACCGCCTGCATCCGCACCGTCCGCGTCCCCTTGTTCGAAAACCACACCTTCGTTCGCGGCCTGGAGGTCGAACTGACCGAAGCCGTTGTCAAACGCATCAACCAGGTCGCACCCTGGCGCGTCGTCCAGAGCGGCAACGCCGACGCCGAACTACTCGGCTCGATCTCCGCCCTGTTCAAGCGGCCGACGCTCATGAACCAGCTGAACGAAATCCGGGAGGCCGACCTGGCCCTGATCGTGGAGATCGACTTCCACGACTTGCGAACCGGCTCGTCGCTGATGCGGCCGCAGGAAGAACTGCCGCCCCAGCCCGTACCCGATCCGCTGCTGGGTGGACCGCTCCCCGTCGCTGCCGGCCGCCGGCCGCTCATGATCCAGCGGACGGCCCACTTCGTCCCGGAGCTGGGCGCTTCCTACGCCACGGCCCGGTCCCAGGTCATCAAGGAGATGGCCGTCCAGATCGTCAACGTCCTGGAAGATCCCTGGTAGCCTGCCGGCCTAGTTGGCCCGATACCAGGCGAAGAGCATAAGGGCCTGGGTCGAGAGAATGGCCAGCGCTGCGCCAAGCAGGCTCAGGGCCCGACCCGCCCCATGCCGCGGCGTGGTGTGCGTGCTGAGGGCCACCCGCAGTCGCTCGTCGAACTCGGCCCAAAGCTGCGGATCGGTCACTTGCCCTCGTAGTTCGGCCGAGTGCCAGCGTTCATTCACGTTCACGTCAAGCACGAGCGCTCCCCCGCCGAGCACGGCCCGGCCCGGGGTCACGATCGCCTCACCGGGCCAGGTTTGGATCACCTTGGGCAGGACCTCGGCAATTACAGCGGGCGGCGTGTTGAGAAGCACCAGGCAGTAGCGCTGCCGGGCCAGCCAACTCCGCAGGACCAGGAGCACGAGCAGGAAGTAGACCCCATAGCCGATGGCGTAGTGCACCGGCCCATACCACTGAAGTTTGCTGAAGACCCAGGTCGGCGGGCCCAGGAGGAAGAAGCCCGAGAGGCCGACCGCGAGCAGCAGAACGTTGCGCCGGCCCGACCAGACGACCGGCCTGGGTCGGCTGTTCACGTCCAGCCCCAAGTAGAGCAGGTAGACGGTGAGCGGTGCCAGGATGAGCGCCAGTTCGAAGGCATAAGGCGCCAGCCAGAGCAACCAA
>CALLZJ010000229.1 GCA_937858435.1 uncultured bacterium | reverse complement strand
GATCGTGATGATCTTCAGCAGCACGATCAACCCGAGCAGCCGATTCGTGGTGCCGTACTTGGGGTGCGGCTTTTGCAGAAAGGCGGGCAAGACCTTGTCCTCGGCGACGCGGTTCAGGACGCCGTTGGCCCCAATGATGGCGGTGTTGACCGCGCCGGAGAGAATCAGCGCTCCCACGATGGTCACGAAGGGGTTGAGCGCCAACCGGGCCCAGAGCGGTCCCCAAACGTGCATGGCCAGCCCGCCAATGAGATTGCTGGAGTATTGGGGCATGCGCACGTCGTCGGGAATAAGCAGGATCGAAAGGAAGCAAATGGTCGGCGTCACGATGAAGCTGAACAGGAAGACGATAAGGGCCGTCTTCTTGAAGTTCTGCATCTTGGGAGCTTCAACTTCCCGGTAGACCTGCGCGAGCGTTTCTTCGCCACTCATCGCTAGAATCGAATGCCCAAAGGCGATGAGCACGCCGAATACGCCTATGAGACTCCACCAGTCGATGCCGTTGAAGTCGGTGCCGCCGCGCTGCGTGTAGGGGTGTGGCTGGTCCGGGATGGACCGGGCGGGTCGGAGTGAGTCCGCCACGGGCGTGTTGCTGAGAAAGCCCAAGGGATCGATCACGTGATGGGCATCGTAATTCATCTTGGCGTCGAAATTGGGCACGGGGGACGGGATGGGATTGCGCGGCCCTTGGACGGCGAGGGTCAACCCGCACCAGGCAAAGATGACCAAGGCCATGAAGGAGGTGACCAGCATGATCTGCAGGGCCCGCCGGCTCGATTCGTGGACCCCGCGCACGTTGAGCCGCCAGAAGTAGAGCGTGACAGCGATGGCAAAGGCGACGGCTCCCCACGACTTGATCGTCGCTTGCTGAACGGCTGAGAAAGCCGTGATGCCGAAGCTCTGCAGAAACTCTAACAGCAGCCCGAAAATGTACTGACCTGCGGACACGGAACTGATGGGGCCTGTCAGGATGTAGTCGAACATCAAGGCCGACACGGCCAGTTTGCCGAGGGGCGCGCCGAGGGCCGTGCGCACGACGCGATAGACGCCGCCGCGGACGAACAGAGAGCAGCTCTCAAGATAGACGCCGCGGACGAAGAAGCTGAACGCCATGACGCCGGCGATGAACCACGGCGCGGCCGGGCCAATGGCTTGCTCGACGATACCGCCGATGTAGTAGATGGTGCTCGCTAAATCGCAGAGCACGATGGCCGCCGTGTGCCAATAACCGATGAACGTGAACAGGACGCTACCGACAACAAGCACCTGGACGGGCCTGACGGAGCGTTGCATCCAGCCATTCTCGAGACCCTGATGTCCGCGCCACTTTGTCATTCTAGCCAACCCGCCGACAACTGGCGGGGAGGGGCTGCGGCTAACCCCTTGGGGAGCGCGTGCACAACGGCGCCCTATGCCGTCTCGGAGCGAGGGCGCACGATCAGGGTCAGGGCGTCGAGAGCGGTGAGGGCCACGCCGGTCTTGCCCACCATCAATTCCTGGCGGCGCTGCAGTTCCATGGCCAGTTCCATGGCCAGGCCTCGGGGAGCGGCGGCCGGAGCGGACATCGGCCACTCCTGGAGCAGACCGGCTTGCAATGCCCCGGTCCAGAGTGTCGGGGCGAGGGCGTCGGGAAAGAGCTATTGACGGAATCATGGAATATGGGCAAGCTGAAAATCCAGGATTGCCCGTGGTGACTTTTCTGACCAGGAAATGTCAGCCAGGGCAGCGTATAATGCCAGAGGGCTGCCCCGCTGGCTGGTGCCGACCGACCCCCCGCCCATGGTCGGTCGACTGAGTGGAATCCCAGCGGCTGGGCAGGCAGAGGAGCGCACCTCCTCGCGGACCGCAAGCTCCCTCGTGCCGAGCCAGCCCGAAGGCTGGCCCGGACTTCCTGAATCGGGGACCCGGCGTTCGAAGCCGAACGATCCTGTGTTAGTGTGGGTTCCCGCTTCCGCAGTTGACAAAACGAACTGGCATACCGGCCCTGGCGCGGGCGCTCGACGCTGCGCCGGGTCGTCCCGCACGCTGAGGACCGGCCTGCCGACGTGGAGGAACCACCATGTCCATCGGCCGGGAAATTCTCCAATCCGTCCGCCAACATCTGAATCTCCAGGACTTCAAGAAGAAGCACTGGGAGGGCTCGCTCTCCGAGTACCTGGACATCGTCCAGCAACACCCGGAGGTCACGCGCAACGCCTTCCAGCGCCTCTACGACATGATTCTCGCGCACGGCACCAACGAGGTCTACGAGCACAAGGAAAAGCACATCCGCTTCAAGTTCTTTTCCGACTTCGCCGCCCGGCATGGCGATGCCATCTTCGGCCTCGATCGGTCGCTGGAGCAACTGGTCAACACCTTCAAGTCGGCGGCCCAGGGCTACGGCACCGATCGCCGCGTCCTGCTCCTGCACGGCCCGGTCGGTTCCTCCAAGAGCACCATTGCCCGCCTGCTTAAGAAGGGGCTCGAGGAATACTCACGCACCGACGCCGGCATGCTCTTCTCCTTCGCCTGGAAAGGGCCGGACGGCAGCACGTGGTTCAAGGACCCCATGCATGGCGAGCCGCTCCAGCTCATTCCCATCGACGCCCGGGAGCACGTCCTCGCGCTGCTCAATCAGGGCCGGGCGGAAGGCCAATATCGCGTCCAGATTCGGGGCGACGTTTGCCCCTACAGCCGCCACATGTTCAATGAGCGGCTGGTCAAGTACGACGGCGACTGGGCGGCCATGCTCGACAACGAGATCAAGGTCTACCGCCTCATCCTGTCCGAGCAGGACCGGATCGGCATTGGCACCTTCCAGCCCAAGGATGAGAAGAACCAGGATTCCACGGAGCTGACCGGCGACATCAACTACCGCAAGATCGCCGAGTACGGCACCGACTCGGACCCGCGGGCCTTCAACTTCGACGGCGAACTCAACATCGCCAATCGCGGCCTGGTCGAGTTCATCGAGGTGCTCAAGCTCGACGTCGCCTTCCTCTACGACCTCCTGGGGGCGTCGCAAGAGCACAAGATCAAGCCGAAGAAATTCGCCCAGACCGACATCGACGAGGTGATCCTGGGCCACACCAACGAGCCGGAATACCGCCGCCTGCAGAACAACGAGTTCATGGAGGCGCTGCGCGACCGCACGGTGAAGATCGACGTGCCCTACGTCACGCGGCTCCAGGACGAGATCAAGATTTACGAGAAGGACTTCAACGCGGAGAAGGTGAAGGGTCGGCACATCGCCCCGCACACCATCGCGGTGGCCGCGATGTGGGCCGTGCTCACGCGCTTGACTCTGCCCAAGCATGCCAACCTGACCCTGCTGCAGAAGATGAAGCTGTACAACGGCAAGACGCTGCCCGGCTTCACGGAAGACAACCTCATCGAACTGAAGCGCGAAGCGGTCAACGAAGGCATGACGAGCATCAGCCCACGCTAC
>CALLZJ010000228.1 GCA_937858435.1 uncultured bacterium | reverse complement strand
CGAAGGTCTCGCGGGTCAAGAGCTTCATGATGCCGAGTTCGCCCTCGAAAATGGGAGCGGGGCCGGTGTAACCCTCGCCGGCCAGCAGCGAAGCGAAGACGCCATTGCGGGCAGCGTTGGCGAAGGCGGCACCCTTCCACATGCTCATCTCGCCGGCCCGGGTCTGCCGCAGAGCGGCGTTGCACACGCCCGCCAGTCCGACCGTGTGATAGGTCTTCACCGCATCGAACTGTTGCAGCTTGGCGGCGGCGAGGGCCGAGGAGATCGCCCCGTAGGTGACGTGATCGATGCCGTTCTTGCGGAGGCTACTGGCGTCGCAGAGCCGGCACTGGATCTCGTAGGCCAAGACGGCGGCCGTGAGGAGGTCCTTGCCGGTGTTCTTGGCATACTCGCCGACGGCGAGCACTGCGGCCAGGTTGTCGCTGGGGTGGGCCGGCTCCTTGGAGAGGTAAGTGTCATTGAAATCGAGGTAGCGGATGAGCAAGCCATTGACGAAGGTGCCCCAGTTGAGGTCGGCCTGGCCGCCGCCGATGAGCGAAACGGCCGGACCGCCGGCGAACTTCAGTGCACATTTTTTGGCAATGGCGAAAGCGTCGGCGGAGAAGGCACCCACGGCCGTGGCGAAGGAGTCGATGAACCGCCGCTTGGTCTCGTGGATGACCGGCTGGGGGATGTCCTCAAAGCGGAGCTTCACGGCATAGTTGGCAAAGCGCTGAGCAAGATTCGGAGTCGACATGGCAAGCCCCTGGCGGCCGAGAGATTCGAAGGACGGGTATTCTAGGAGGTCCCTGGCGGCGGGCAGCAGGCAACCTCGAGGGCAATTGTCTCGGCGTCATGATGAAAAGACACAGCACCCCGCCAGCTCGTGGGCCGACGGGGTGCAAGGAGTCAATGCAAGTGAAGGCCTGAACTACGAGGCCAACTGGGCCGTACCGCGGCTCTTGCGGGTGGCTGCCTTGCGGCGGCGGCGGCGGCGCCAGCCGAGGCCCGCGGCCGAGGCGGTGATCGTCGCCAACACGATGAGGCCAGTCGGCTCCGGGATCGGCGTGAAGTCGATGAAGTCGACGTAACGCCCGCCGCCGGAGTAGACGAGCGTGCTCGAGGCCCCGTCGAACACGTGCGCACCGGCGGAGTTGGTCCAGAGGATGTTGCCGTTGCCGAGTTGCACGACGCCCCGGGCCCCGGAAGCCGTGAAGGAACTGAGCAGCGCGCCGGTGGTGGCATCCAGGCGCACGACATTGTTGCTGCTGAAGCCGGCCACAAGGATGTCCCCATTGCTGGCATAGTTCATTTGCTCGGCAAAGTTGAGCGATGTGGTGTTGTGGAAGGTGCCGAGGGAGGCGCCAGCAAGAGTGAAGCGGTGAATGTCGTCATTGGCGGCCGACGAGGACACCAGCATGGCGCCGTTATGGCTCAGTACTCCGAAGGGACTGGGAGCCAGGCCCACCGTGGAGAACTGCCCCAAGAATGTCCCCGTGGTGTCGAACATCACCACGGCGTTGCCCGGGGCTCCGTTGGCTGTACCCGAGTTGGTCACGTAGACAGTGTTTCCGATAAGGCCCATGCCGCGGATGTTGTCCAGGCCGCCGCCCAAGAAGGTGGGACCGATCTGACCCAAGAACGTGCCGTTGAAGTCCCAGCGCGAGACGCGGTCGCCGATCTGCTCGGAGATCCAAATCTCGGAGCCGACCTGCATGGCATGAATCTGCGTTCCGCCCCCAAGCCCGAAGAGGTTCGAATTGACGACCGAACCATCGAACGGATTGAAGAGCACCAGACGATTGTTCGTCGAATCGGGCATCATCAGGAAAGTCTGAGCTGGTGCCGGCGTCGCGGCCACCACCAAGACCATGGCGCTCAGGAAGCAGGCAGTTAGTAGGCGCACGGGCTTTTCCTCCATTGCGGGCCAGACTTGCAATACTCATGAAAGCAGCTTCATCATAGTGGGCCTTGTGAAGAATTCAAGAATGATGTTCGGATGAAAGAGACTTTCGGGTGCATCCAGAGGCTCCACCCCACCCAGGGGGCTTTCGACGGGGTCGCCGCGGCCTCTCGAAGGGGTCTCCAGGGCTCGCCACGCTTCTGGGCGCTTCCGCCAGAGCTTTCCAGAGGGTCGCCACGAGGGGTCTTCTCACTCTCCGACGGCCGCGCCACGCGGATTTCACAGGGTTTCAGGCCCATCCCACGCCTCCCGGCGTCAGTTTCGGGCTCGGCGCTGCGGTCCGCGTTGACCCCAGCCGCCTTCCGACCTCCCAGGCCAACGCCGTAATCTAACATAATGAACGGACGTATACAACCCGGTTGCGGCGCTGGCAAAGGGTGTATTCCCGTGCGTGATCAGGCGGCCGCGGGACAGCCCGGCGTCATTGCCTTAGGATGGAACTAGGCGTTTCCTGGATGAATCGGCGCCGCGGCTACGGTTAGTGAGCTAAGTCGGCAGGCCCAGAGGACGGCGGCATGGCAGGGACATGGCGCATCGGCGCGGTCGAGTACCTCAACTCCAAGCCGCTCATCCATGAGTTGGAGCGCTTGCTGCCCACCGCGATGCTGGTGCTCGACCTGCCCAGCCGCTTGGCCGACGAACTGGCCGCGGGGCGGTTGGATGTCGCCCTCATCCCCGTGGTCGAGTTTCTCCGTGGGCCCGGCTATCGGATGCTGCCTGGCATCGCCATCGCCAGCCGGGGGGCCGTGCTGAGCGTGAATGTCTTCAGCCGGGTGCCCTGGCCCGAGATTCGGACGCTGGCCCTGGACGTGGGCTCCACCTCCCTGGGCGCCGTGGCGATCGACGCCGCCGGCGCCGTGCGGGCGCGCGCCGGGAGGCCGAATCCGGCGCACAGAAGGGGACTTGCGGCGGGCCGCGCCGAGC
>CALLZJ010000227.1 GCA_937858435.1 uncultured bacterium | reverse complement strand
ACCGACCCCGTCGCCCCCCGCAGCCCACGGCCCCCGCCGTGGGCTGTCGGTATTTCTGGCTCCAGTTCGGCCTCACGCCACCCGCGGCTGGCGTCTCCACAGCCTCACGAGTACGACCACGAAGAGCAACAGCCCTCCGCTGATGGCCGCGTAGAGCCACCACGGCGTGGGGCGCTCCCATTCGATCCCGTAAGGTTCCGGCAGGCCGAACGCGGAGAGGGTGAACTCGATGGCAGGCGTCGGCTCCGTGGACCAATCGGTCACTTGGACCTGCCGGACTCTGTTGATCTCAGGCATCCACACATACTCCATGTCGGCCCGCAGCTCCCGCAGCAAATCGGGCTGGCGAGCATCGTAAACGAACTGACCCGAGTACGAAACGTGCAGAGGCCAGCGTGGGTAGTAGACCTGGAAGACTGGGGGAGTCGAATCGATTCAAATCCCCGTGCATTCACCCGAATTCAAGCGGGTAGGCCGTTTCCCGGGCCAGCGGTCGGCGTAGGATAACGGTCAGCCCCCGTCGCATCACGGAGAACAGCATGCTGGTCCCAAGGCGGTTTCTGCTCTGCTTGTGCGTCCTGGTCCTGGTCGGCGTGCCGGCCTGGACGGCCCAGGAGAAGGAACTTACCCCGGAGCAGATCGCTCAGAATCGGGCCAGCTTCAAGGTCGTCTGGGAGACGATCCGCGATAAGCACTGGGACCCGCAGCCAGGCGGTCTGAACTGGGATGACATTCGCGCCGAGTTCGAGCCCAAGGTCGAAAAGGCCAAGACCCAGCGCGAGTTCCGCCAGATTCTCGGAGCCATGCTCGATCGGCTGGACCAGTCCCACTTCGGCATCGTCCCGGCCGAGGTCTACGACGTGATCGACGTCCCCGACGAGGCGAAGGAGCCCAAGGATTCTAAGGAACCGAAGAGTCGGCGACGGCGCGGAGGCCAGGGGCAATCCGGCCTTGACCTGCGCGTCGTGGACAGTGAGGCCCTGGTCACCCGCGTGGACGAAGGTAGCCCGGCAGCCAAGGCCGGCATCAAAACCGGCTGGGTCCTCGAAGCCGTTGACGGTACCGAAGTGGCCCCCGTCATCCGCAAGATCATGGACCTTGAGACCGTTGTGCACCACCGCGAGTTCACTCTCATGCGCTCGCTCATGCAGCGGCTGAGCGGCGACGTGGGCGACACGCTGAAGCTCCGCTTCCGAGACGGTTCCGACCAGCCCCAGGAAGTCGAACTCCAGCTCGGCGAACCCCGCGGCACGATGGCCATCTTTGGCAACCTGCCCCCGATGCTGGTCCGTTGCGACGTCAAGACGCTCTCGGACCGGATTGGCTACGTCCACCTCTCTTCCTTCTTCGATCCGCCGCGAGTCATGCCGGTCATCGCCCAGGCGGTCCGCGATCATCACGACGCCACCGGCTTCATCCTCGACCTGCGCGGCAACCCGGGCGGGATCGGCTTCATGGCCGTCGGCGTGGGCGGCTGGTTCGTCAAGGAGCGCAACCTCCGCCTGGGCCACATGGTCACGCGCGACAGCCGGCTCAACTTCGTGCTCAACCCGCAGCCGCAACCGTTCCTCGGCCCGCTGGCCGTGCTCGTGGACGGTGCCTCCGCCTCTACTTCGGAGATTCTCGCGGGCGGCCTCCAGGACCTGAAGCGGGCCCGAGTGTTCGGCACGCGGACCATGGGCGCCGCTCTGCCGTCCATGTTTGTCCGCTTGCCGAACGGCGACGGCTTCCAGTATGCCTTCGCCAACTACATCTCGGCGGGGGGCAAGCCGCTCGAAGTCCACGGCGTGCAGCCCGACGAGGAAGTGCGCCCCGATCGCAAGGCCCTGCTTGAGGGGCGCGACCAGGTGGTCGACGCCGCCATCGAGTGGATCAAGGCCCAGAAGTAGCGTTAATGGGCCGGCATGCACCACGGCACGCCAGCCAGATACGTAATGACTTTCCCCTTTTCCCAAGGAGAACCCATGTTCCGCCCTCAACGTCTGATCCTCTTGGCCGCCCTGCTGGCCCTGCTCGGTAGTTCACGCGGCGTCAAGGCCCAGGACCTGCCCTCGGCCGAGAGCATTCTCGACCGCTACGTCGAGGTGACGGGCGGCAAGGAAGCCTATCTCAAGCTCAAGAACCGCGTCATCCAGGGACGGATGGAGATGCCGGCCGCCGGCATCAACGGCCCGTTCACCATGCGCCAGGAAGGACGCAAGATGCGGATGACCATGGAACTGCCCGGCAGCGGCAGGGTTGGGCGGTTCGCCGAGGGCAAGAGGGCCGGCGAGGTCAACACGACCCCCGGCGCCCGCCTGTTCGAGGGCGAGGAAAAGACGCTCACCTTGATCCAGGCCAACATCCACGCCGAGGTGGACTGGCGCGAGAGCTTCCCCAAGGTGAAGTGCGTCGGCACCAAGACGGTTAATGGCAAGGAGTGTTACGAGGTTGAAATGGAGACCGCCGACGGCATCAAGATGACACGCTTCTTCGATCGCAAGGACGGCCTGCTGGTCGCCGAACGCATGCGTTACAAGGGGCAGATGGGCGAGATGGAAGTCGAGACTCTCCACGACAACTACAAGAAGTTCGACGGCATCAGCATGCCCACGGTAATGAACATGAAGATGATGGGCCAGGAGTTCACCATGAAGATCGACCGGGTCGAGCACAACGTCAAGTTGGCCGCCGACGCTTTCGATCTGCCGGCCGAACTGAAGTAACACTGCCCGGAGTGGGAGCGGTCGGCCCCCCGGCCGCTCCCCGCCTGCCGGTCTTCCCTGGTGCTGCCGCTGGCCCCCCTGCTTGCGCCAATCCTCAGCAGGTCGATCATGACAGCCGCCACGGCCCACCCCGTCGACAAGAGCCAGGATCGCATCCGCCGCATGTTCGGCGCGATTGCCCCCTACTACGATCTCCTCAACCATCTCCTAAGCCTGAACATCGACCGCCGCTGGCGGGCCCGCACGGTTCAGCTTGTGCCGCCCCGCGGGACGGAGCCGATCCTCGACCTCTGCACCGGGACCGGCGACCTGGCCCTGGCCTACCACCAGGCCGGTGCGGGAGCCGTCCCCGTCGTCGCCGCTGACTTCTGCGCTCCCATGCTGGACCGCGCCACGCGCAAACGAGCCCCTTCCACCGGCCCCCGTTGGGTCCAGGCCGACGCCCAACGGCTGCCCTTCCCCAGCGATTCCTTCCAGATCGTCGCCGTGGCCTTCGGGCTCCGCAACGTCGCCGACACCGACGCCGGGCTGGCCGAGATGGTGCGGGTGCTCAGGCCCGGCGGTCGGCTCGCGATTCTCGAGTTCTCCAGACCCCGCCACCCGCTCCTGGGTCAACTCTACCGCGGCTACTTCACCCACATCCTGCCCCGGATCGGCCAGACCATCTCGGGCAGCCCCGACCGGGCCTACGACTACCTCCCCGCCAGCGTCCTGCAGTTCCCCGACGGCGAAGTCCTGGCCGACCGACTGCGGCACCACGGGCTCGTCCACGTCCGCTTCGAACCGCTTACCTTCGGCATCGCCAGCCTGTACGTCGGAGAGAAGGCGTGACCGCCGACCTGCTCCGAGCCACGCTCGCCGGTCAGCCCACGCCCCGGCCGCCGGTCTGGGCCATGCGCCAGGCCGGACGCTGGGACCCCGAGTTCCAGCGGCTACGTGGCCAGCTCGACTTCTTCGCCTTCACGCAAAAGCCCGATCTCGCGGCCGCCGCCTCGCTCCTGCCCCGGCGGTTCGGCGTCGATGCCATCATCCTCTTCTATGACATCACGACGCTCGCCGTCGCCATGGGCCTGCCCTTTCAGATGGTCCCCGAGGCCGGCCCCCGGCCCGTGACGCCGATCCGCTCCCTGGCCGACGTCGATCGGCTGGCCCCCGAGCCCGACCCCGCCCGTTATGGCTTCTTGCTCGAAGTCCTGGACCGCGTCCGCCGCGAACTGGCGGGAGCGCTGCCGATCCTGGTCTTCGCCGGAGCACCCTTCACGCTGGCCAGCTACTGTCTCGGCGCCGGGTCGGACATCGCCGCCACCCGCCGCTTCGCCGCCGACCAGCCCCAGGTCTGGTCGCGCCTCCTGGGCCGGATCGAAACGGCCACGGTCAGCTTCATCCGCACTCTGGCCCAGAACGGAGCCGATGCCTGGCAGCTCTTCGATTCCTGGGCCGGCTCACTCGCGCGGGAGGAGTACCTGGCCTGGGCGCATCCGCATCACCGCTCGCTCTTCGCGGCGCTTCCCGAGATCCCCGGCATCTTGTTTGTGAAGGAGGGGCCGGAACTGGACCTCATGGCCGCCAGCGGCGCCCAGGCCGTCAGCCTGGGCACCCGCCACGACCTGGCCGACGCACTACGGCAATGGCCCGAACTCATCTTCCAGGGCAACGTCTCGGACGAACTGCTCCGTGCCGGCAGCCCCGCCGACGTCGCGGCAGCCACGCGCCGCTGCCTTGAGGCGGGCGGCGGCCAGCGCCACATCGTCAACCTCAGCCACGGTTGCGACCGCGCTACCCCGGTCGCCAACTTCCAAGCCCTGGTCGATACCGTGCGGAATTGGACGGGCCCATCGTCCTAGCAGCGCCGTCGGATCTTCACACCGCGATACTCGCCATCAAGCGGGACAAGTCGTCGGCATCGTGCAGGACAAAGGACCAGTCCCGGTCGCGGCAGAGCCTTTCCAGACAGGCGGCGGCCTGGGCGGTTTCCAATTCGGCCGTCCAGCGTTCCTGCCAGGGCTGGAGCGATGCGGCCAGCTTGTGGTTTATTGCCTTGAGGGCCTGGCACCGCTGCCGCCGCTCAGCCCGGGACGCCGGCTCACGCTCGATCCAGGCCCGCTTCTCCGCCCCCAGCGGCAGCCAGGCCTCCCCGGCCTCTGGCTCTTGGGCCAATAGCCGCTCCGCATGCCAACGGGCCGACCAGGCCCGCTGCTTGAGTTCCCGCACCTGATCCGAGGCGGCGGGCACACCCTCGGCTCGGAGGTGCAGCGTGGCCGTGAGCGTCAGGTAGGGAGGCGGGGCCGGCAGCCCGAAGAAGGTCGTCATCAGTTCATCGGTCACCTGGTCATAAAGCCCGCCACCCAGCCCGTGGATGAAGCCCTGCCCCAGGCAGCGGCGGGCGAACAGCGTCGTTGCCAGGGCCCGGCTGCGCAGCCGCCAGCCCAGCGCGGTCAACTCGGCCAGGGCGTCCGGTTGCCGGTCCACCGATTCGGGCCAGGGCACGGGCAGGGGCTGCCACGCGTCGGTCCACCAGCCCAGTTCGCAGGGCGCACCGACGCCGCCTTGCCGGCCGAACAGCCGCTGCCGCCGTGGCTGCTGGTCGGACCAGACCCAGAAGGGAAGCTCCCAGGTGGCCTCCCGCCGCTGAAGATCGGGGAAGGGATGGGATCGGCTGCGCAGGCGATACCGCTTCCGGAACCCGGCCAGAGCGGTGGCTTGGCTCTCGTGAAACTCATGGGGGCGGGCAGCGATTTCACCCAGGAACCGAGCGAAGCTCGGCAACGCACAGAGGCGGCTGAGGGGCACCTCCCAGTTGTGGATGCCCCAGCGTTCTTCCCACAGTCGGCGGGCCGAGGCTAGGGCCCAACCCAGGCAAGCCGTCCGCTCCCGCACTGCAGCCAGCACCATCGGCCAGAAGTCGGCCACCAGGGGCCGACCCGCTACCCCGGCCAGGTGGGCGGCAACCTGTTCGGGGAAGCTCGTCAGCTCCTCGGAATCGGGGTCCACGCGCCAGGTTTCATGTGGCTGGTCAAATGGCCCCACGGCGTAGGCCACATCGAACACGTGGCCCGGGGGCAACCGCAGATCGGGCACCCGCACCGAAGTGGACTTCACCAGGTCGGTATCGACGATCAGGTTGAGCGGCGTCAGCCCGCATCGTCGGGCCAGGCGGAAGAGGGCGACGTTCTTGGCCCAGACGCCGGGATGGAAGAGCTCTGGCTGATGGCCGGTCAAGAGCAGGCCGCCCGTCCCCTCGGCCCCTGGGGGCAGGCCCATCTCCGCATGAAAGGCGCGCGCGGCAGTAAGGGCTTCGGCGGCGGCGAGGGGCGGCCCGGCGGTGCGGGCCACCTGTCGTTCAAACTCGGCCAGCGGCGGCCAACTCGACCAGCCGAAATTCTCGGACGGGGCTGCGGGCCGGCGTCCGGGGGTCAATAGCACGCCTCCGACGCCTTGGAGGTGGAGGCATGTGACGCGGACAACCGGGCCGACTCCCGGTCGATGATGCCGCGGTAATAGCGCAGGCGCTCCTCGGCATCGTTGAGCACGCCGCCGAATGCCCGGCTGGGATCGAGGTAGAGCAGCGGCACACCAACCTCACGGATCGACCAGCCGGCATGGGCCGCCTGCACCCAGAGCTCCAGGGGCATGCCCCAGCCATCCTCGTGCAGTTCGAGCTGCGCCAGCCGGCGGACCCGGTAGGCCTTGAATCCGCAGAAGGCATCCGTGAGCTGCAGCCCCAGGCGGCGATTGAGTTCGCCGGTGACCAGGTTATTGATGCGCTGGCGGTCCGGGGGCGGTGCCGAGTCATGGCGGAAGGTCCGCAGGTAGCGGCTGCCGGAGACGAGGTCAACGTCGGCGCCCAGGGCTTCGAGCAGGACGGAGATGCGCGCGGGTTCGTGCTGGCCGTCGCAATCCATGGTCACGAGCACGTCGTAGTGATGGGCCTGGGCGAAGGCGAAGGCGGAACGGATGGCAGCGCCGTAGCCCCGGTTCTGCCGATGGACGACCAGGTGCAGGTCCCGGTGACGGGCCAGGAGGCTGGGCGTTTCGTCGGTGGAGCCGTCGTTGACGACGAGGATCTCGGAGCTGAACTTGCGGACCTCGGCAAGGACGGCGTCGAGATACCGAGCCTCGTTGTAGACGGGGATGGCGGT
>CALLZJ010000226.1 GCA_937858435.1 uncultured bacterium | reverse complement strand
GCATCGCTTCGAGCAAGGCGGCCTGGGTCTTGGGCGGCGTGCGGTTGATCTCGTCCGCCAGGACCACGCTGGCGAAGAGGGGGCCCTGCAGGAACTTGAACTGCCGCTGGCCCGTGGCCTTGTCCTCGACGATCACCTCGGTGCCGGTGATGTCGCTGGGCATCAGGTCGGGCGTGAACTGGATGCGGCTGAACTCCAGCGACAGGCACTTGGCCAAGGTGCTGATCATGAGCGTCTTGGCCAGGCCGGGCACGCCTTCGAGGATGCAGTGGCCGCGGCAGAAGAGGGCGATGAGCAGTTGCTCGATGACCTGGTCCTGGCCGACGATCACCCGAGCCAGTTGGGCCTTCAGGTCGGCGAAGGCCTGCTGGAGCCGCTTGACCGCGGCCATATCGTCCTGGCGGAGTTGGGAGCCATTGGTGGGAACAGCCTCGCTCATGCGGAATCCTTCTTGCGTGGCATCCGAACGGGCGGGCCGCCCCGGCAGCCGCCCCCCGATGTCAACTTAGGGAATTTCGAGTGCGAAACGCAGCGGGGCGAGAGGCGGATCGGCCTTCAGACCCAGGGTCACGTTCAGGGGCGGCATGGGTCGATGAGCATCGGGCTTGCCCAGTGTCACCTTGGCCTCGGTGAGCGGACGGTCCGGCTCCTGGCTCGTTGCCACGTAGCCGTCCAGCCAGCGCTGGAGCACGGGCTGCATGCCCCCGGCCGAGGCTTGCCGCAGGCGTTGGTGCCGGGCCAGGACCATCAGGGCGCGGGCAAAGGCGGTTAGGCTCATCTGCACGTCCAGGCGGGTCATCAGATTGGCGGCCGCCTGCACTTGGCTGTCATGGTAACTCTTGGGCTGGTGGCAGGTCGTCCAGTGGCGCAGGCCGGCGGCGAGGGTGTTCGGGATGGGCCAGAGCGGCGTCAGGCCCAGCTTGGCGAAGTCGGCGCCGCGTCGTTCGCTGATCTCCACCGCCAGGCGGCACTCGGGCCCCGTGGGCGCGGGGACCTCGGCGATCTCGCCCCCTGAATCATGAAAACGCACGCCCTGGGCATCGAACATGTGGGCCAACGTGGCTGCCACGAGCATGCCGGCTCCCAGCCAGGGGACGCGGGCCCGGTTTTCTTCCCAAGTGAAGGCGGCCACCTGATGCACCGGGCGGGCTCGGGCCGGCGGCAGGGCCAGGGCGGCGTAAGCGGCGTCTTCCTTCTCGCGGAACGACCGCCAGGCTGCATGGGTGGGACCGGCCGCCCGTTCGAGGATCGACTCGCGGATGGTCGACAGGTCCGTCCACGACTCGATCCCAAGCATGGCCGGCGCCGCGTCGGCCAGGACAGGCACTTGCCAGGTGGCGCCGACGAGCGCCAGGAACTGCAACGTGAGCAGGTCGTAGCTGCCGGGTCCTACCTCCGCCGCCAGCACGAGCAGACTGAAGGGCCGGCCGCTGGTGAAGCCGTCGCGGACCTCCCGCCACAGGCAGGTGTCCTCGACATCCGGCGCATCGTCCAGGTCGGAGCGCAGCTCGGTCGGCGTCACGTCGAGGACCCGCACCTCCACGGGCGCCTCGGCCTGGGCGGCCTGCTCGACGAGGTGCCGGAGCCCACGCCAGGCACCCTCAAGCTGCTGGAACGCTGGTGCATGGACGATGGCCTCGACCTGGGCCGCGAGCTTGGCATCGACCAGGCTGATCAGCCGGCGGAGCTGGGCTTCCGCGGGCTGGGGACCCAGTTCTTCCGCGATCCACTGGTCGAGACGCCACGACATGGTGAGCTCCCTAGCGTTGGAAGATGGGCAGGTGGCCCTTATCAAGTTGCAGGATGAGCAGGTGCAGCGACGTCGTGTAGACCGGGCCGATGTAACCCTGGCTCCAGGAGCCGTCCTGATTCTGCCGGCTGGCCAGGTAAGGGAAGATCACGTCGCGGTAGCGGCTCCAGGTGAGCAGGTCTTCCGGCCCCAGGTCGGGACGCAGCTTCGCGTGCCGATCGTCCCCCAGGGTGTAGATGACCTGGGCGTAGTAGAAGTGGGTGTATTCCCAGTGGCCAAAGCTGTCCCGGCCGGTCTGGTCGACGGGGATGTGTTTCTGGCAGTAGTTGAGCCACTTGATGGCTTGCTTGTTGGTGTACTCGCCAGCCGAGAACATGCAGGCGATGGCCGCCGCGGTCAAGGGCGGCCGGACGTTGCCCCCGCCTTGCCGCAAACTGTAGATGACACCTTCCTGATCGCGCAGCTCATTGTCGTCGGCATCCTTGCGTGCCGAGACCGAACTCTTC
This sequence comes from uncultured bacterium, assembly GCA_937858435.1. GTDB lineage: Bacteria > Planctomycetota > Planctomycetia > Gemmatales > HRBIN36 > CALLZJ01. The sequence goes on along the minus strand of CALLZJ010000226.1, from coordinate 2,079 downwards.
TTCAGGTAGTCCTGCGCCTTCTCGATGATCTCACTGGGCACGGGGATGCCGGCATCCTTGCACGCCCTTAAGGCCTGAAGCTGAGTGATGGTCACCGAGCCCTCGTCGAACTCGCGCCCTTCCTTGGCGGTCTTGTAGCCCCAGCCCCCCAGCCGCGTCTGAGCATGGCCAATGAACTCCACCGCCCCCACCAGGATGCGCTCCAGCTCCTTGCGCCGGATTTCGTCGGTCTCCTCGCCGTAGACCTGGGCCAGGAACAACGTGGCGAAGCCATGGCCGTACATGTACCGCTCTTGCTCGCGCGGGTCGTTGTTGCTGCCGATGTGGCCCGTCTTCTTGTTGAAGCGATTGACGAGGTAGTCGACGGCGTTCTCCAGCTCCCGGGCATAGCGGCCCTGGTGCAGCGTGCTGCCGTCGGCCAAGAGCGCCAGCCCCGCCAACGCAGTCATGGGTACGGGGAAGTAGCCCTGGAGGGCTTCCCAGTGGCCGTCGCGAAACTGCTGGCGGGCCAGCCATTGCAGGCCGCGGTCGATGACGGGCTGGTACTTCTCCATGACCGCCCGGGTGCGGGCCGCGGCGTCGAGCGGCTTGGCCGGGGGCTCATCCGACTGTGCGGCCGGTCCCCAGAGCAGCGTTGCCACCGCCAGCAGTGCCATTTGAAATCCCAGCAGCATCGACCCACGCCAGCGTTTCATCGTCGGGCCCTCGTTCATCCAACCTGGTCCCTGGTCTACCTTCGTTCGTAGGTGCCGGCGCTTCCTGCCGGCGTAGGACGATTCAATCGCCCCGCAGTTGATAGGTGGCCTTGTACGGATGTCCGATCAGGTCGATGCGCCCCGCGGCGGCATCGACCCGCAGGGCGAAGAACTGGCTGCCGCTCTGGGCTTCGGAGCGGTCGATGATTCGCCCATCCCGCTTGTCCACCGCCACCAGCGCACTCACCTGGCGGAAGTGGCCCTGGTTGTTGCCCCCGGGGTTGACCCGTACCTCCTGGTAGCTCGAACACAAGAGCAGCGGCAGTTCGTCAAACTGCTCCAAAATCAGATTCTGCACCGGCAGTTCAACCTGCCACGCCACCTGGCCGCTCCGCCGGTCGACGGCGATGGTGGGCCCATTCACCTCGACCGACCGCATGACGGCCATGTTGTAGTTGAGCCGAAAGCGCAGGCCGGGTGCGGGGTCCTTGGTCTCCAGATTGAAGACCACATACCAGTTGATTGAATCGCCGAGCAGGTAAATGGTCTGGGCCTGGGCAATCTGCTCGCCGGGCCGGGTCAAGGTGAAGACTTGCCGTCCCGTGGTCAATTCCACGATCTGAATCTCACCCGCCGCCGTGGCCACGCCCACCAGTTCCGGGACCAGGCTCCGCAGCACGACGGCATTGGGGCCCGCCTCGTGCCGCCAGACGTCTCGGCCACGCAGCGGATCGTGCAGCCGCAGAACCGTCCCCTTCTCCTCTTCGGACTTGAGCAGCAGGTACCGCCCGACAACCTGCAGCCGCTGCGGCAGGGTCTCTTCCAGGCTGTCCAGTGTCAGGGTCACGCCGTCCGCGGTGCGGAGGGCCTGGGTCACGGGTCCGGAGTCGCCGGGCTTGCGCGGCTTGAGCAGGTAAAGCACCTGGTCGTCGCCGAACACGTCGGTATCGGCGGGCACCCCCACCCCGGGCCCAGAGTTCACGCTTGGTGATCGGGTCGAGAACGACCAACCCGCCACGGGAAGTGATCACGATGTGGCGCGGCGTGACGACGCCCAAAGCGCCGACGGGCTCCTGGATGTTGCGCGAGGCATGCAGGAGCATGAAGCGGCCGTTCGGTCCCAGGACGAGATTGACGAGCCGATCCGAGCCGGGGCTTTCGCCCGGTCCGAAGAGGTCGTGCTTCCAAAGGAGTTTGCCCTGGACCACGTCGAAGGCGTAGAGGTAGTTGACCCAGCTCAGGACGACGATCTGGCCCAGGGGATGGGCCGCGATCAAAGGTCGCTGTGGTTCGCCGCTGGTCTGCGGATAGAACCCGGTGGGGAAGCTTTCGAGGGTGAAACCGCCTCGGTCGGCCTCGCTGTTGACGTCGACGAGCCGGCATT
>CALLZJ010000225.1 GCA_937858435.1 uncultured bacterium | reverse complement strand
CGCGATCCTCGGCCGCCTCGATCGCCTCGGTCTGCACGTCGGAGAACAGCTCTCCCGCCTTTTCGAGCAACGGCACGTCATGGACGTAGCCGGCGTTGATGACGCAGGCTCCCTGAGCGGCCGCCACCTTGGCGATCTGGCGAAAGCCGTCCACGGTGGCGACATAACGCAACGGCGTGCCGCGCTGCCGCAACTCGCCAAACGTCATTTCGCCCAGGCTGGTTTCGAATGGCAGCCAGTCGAGGAACAGTTCGCAGCATTCGTCGTCTTCCAGGGCCAGGGCCTTGAGAGCCAGGCTGTGAAGCTGGATGATCCGCTCGAAGCGCTCGGGCCGCTTCTCGGCGAGTTCAACCAGGTGCCGGCGCAGGCAGGCTCCCAAAGCTTCCCGGGCCTCGCGCAGCTTGCGATCCTCGGCGAAGGACTCACGCGACGCCGTCGGCCGCAGGTCGTTGGCATTGACGACCGCCTTGACGAAGAAGGCCCAGTCGGGCAGCAAGTTGTCTGCCGCCTCGCTGAGCAGCATGTTCTTGAGATAGACCCGGTGGGTCTGGGCCCGGCCGGTGGCGGCCGCGAAGGGGAGCACGAAGGCCACGCCGTCGAGCGCGCCCACCTTCGACTGTAGGGGGATCGCTTCTTCAAAGGGCATGCTGAAGGTGCGGCGGCCGAAGTCGAGCAGGGCCCGTTGCCGCTCGGCCGGGCTGGCAAACTCCTGCCGCCACGGGGCGCCGTGGGCATTGACCACGACGTTCGACTTGCCATGGACCACGCGGATCGGCCAAGGCAGGAGCATGCCGAACTTGAAACAGAGTTCACGCAGCCGGTCGGCGGTAAAGTCGTCGCTGGCCTCCGCCTTGGCCGTGAGGCAGACCTGCGTACCGGGCTCCACGTCGTGCTCCAACCGGCGCAGGGCGTACTGCCCCGTGGGCTGGGCCCGCCACTCCAGCGTGGGTCCCCCGCGCGCCGACCGGGTAATGACGACGATCTCCTCGCTGACGACGAAGCACGAGAGGATGCCGATGCCGAACTGCCCCAGGTAGTCCTCGGGCCGACCGCCACGCCCTAGCCGCTTGGAACTGGCGCCGATGGTGGCCAGGAACTGATGGACCTCCTCCTCGGTCAGCCCGACGCCGTTGTCGGTGACGAGCAGCGTCGGCGGCTTGCCCCGGGGCGTGTGCAGTTCGAGCACGATCTCCCCGACGTGCTCCGGGTCCAGATTGCCGCGTTCACGCAGGGCGTCGACGGCATTCTGCAGTAACTCACGCACGAACACCTCGGACCCGCTGTAGAGGTGGTTCGACAGGAGGTCGATGATTCCGCGTAGGTCGATTTGAAACCGATGATCCATGGTCTGCCTCAATTCCAAAGCCGTCACATTGGACATTATCCTATCACGGGCGGTTCAGGCGGCGCCCATGGAAAGAGCCGGGCCGGCCGACCTTCTGCCGCCGTGCTGCCGGGGCGGGTTCGTGCCCCATCCGCCGCGGACGCGTATAGAATGTTCTGAGTCGATGGGAGTCTGAGCAGCCCGCAGTGGGGAGTCTGTCCATGCCGCGTTCGCTATTGGCCGTGTGTACCTTTCTCGTGCTGGGGATCGAGGGACCGGTGCAGGCAGGCATCAAGACCGAAGTAGTGGAATACCGCCACGGGGACGTGGTGCTCGAAGGGTACCTGGCCTACGACGAGGATACGTCGACGAAGCGGCCCGGCGTGCTGATCGTCCATGAGTGGTTCGGCCACAACGGCTACGCCCGGCAGCGGGCCGAGCAGCTCGCGGCCAGCGGCTACGTCGCCTTCGCTCTGGACATGTATGGCAAGGGTGTGCTCGCCAAGACGAACGAGGAAGCGGCCCAGATGTCGAATCGGTTCCGCACCGATCGGCAACTGATGCGGGACCGGGCGGCCGCCGGTCTGGCCGTGCTCCAGCAGCACGCTGCCGTGGCACCGGGCAAGATCGCGGCCATCGGTTACTGCTTCGGCGGCACGGTGGCGCTCGAGCTCGCCCGGGGCGGTGCCCACCTGGCCGGCGTCGTCAGCTTCCACGGCGGGCTCAATACTCCCCGGCCCGAGGACGCCCGCAACATCAAGGGCCGTCTCCTCATCCTCCACGGGGCAGACGATCCCTTCGTCCCCGAGACCGAAGTTGCCGCCTTCATCAAGGAGATGCGGGCCGCCCAGGTCGACTGGCAAATGGTGAGCTATGGTGGCGCCGTGCACAGCTTCACCAATCCGGACGCGGGGACCAACGTGGCCAGTGGAGCCGCCTACAACGAGAAGGCCGATCAGCGATCCTATCTGGCGATGCTCATCTTTTTCAACGAGCTCTTCGCGGACAAGAAGTGAGGCCAACCCACGACCTGGAGGGCTGGCCCATGACGGCTCCGATCACGGGACTATTGCTCGATCTGGACGGCACGATCGTCAACACGCTGGGCTTCCTCTTCGAGGCCTTCCGCCACGCTCTTCAGCCCTACGTGACCCGTCTGCCCAGCGATGCCGAGGTGGTGGCGACCTTCGGCCCTAGTGAGCCGGAGTGCCTGGCTCGATATCTGCGGCAGGCGGAGGCTGCCGGCCAGGCGACCCAGCCCGCCGCCGCCGTCGCCGATCGGGCTGCCGACCGCTTCTTCGCCTACTATGAAAACGGACTCGATCAGGTCCGCACCTTCCCCGGCATCGTGGAGTTGATCACCGTGGTCCGGCAACAGGGCCGCCGCGTGGGCGTCTTCACCGGCAAGGGTCGGCGCGGCGCGGAATACACCCTCGATCAGATCGGCCTCATGCCCGGCCCGGTCGAATTCCTGGTAAGCAGCGACGACGTCATCCATCCCAAGCCGCACCCCGAGGGTGTGCTGCGGTCGCTCGAACTGCTCAGCACGCCCGCCGCCGACACGCTCTTCGTGGGCGACGCGCCGGCCGACATCCTGGCGGGCAAGGCGGCCGGCGTCCGCACCGCCGCCGCGGTCTGGGGCTGCTTCAATCCGACCGAGCTCCTGGCGACTGAGCCGGACCACGTCTGCCGCAATGTCGCCGACCTGGCCCTCATTCTCGGCATCGAGCCCGCCTCCACTTTGGCCTAGTCCTGGGCACCACGCCTGCACCCATTCTCTACCGGCGACTAACGCCCAACCGGTGTCGCGGCCTCAGGCGGATGACCCAATCAGGTCACAGTGTTTTCATTGCCCCCGCGGTAGCGGCGTGGTAGCTTTCACTCAAAATTGCAGAAGCCGCGCGATGGAAGATACACTGCCGACCCAAGTGCCTGCTCCCAAAGACCGGGAAACTAGGGGCTAAACACGGAGTCCAAGTCGCAGGCCGAACGGTCAACAGCGCCGGCCGGCGGTGACCTCGAGTCCTCTGTGGATCATGTGCCAAGTGCGGAGGTGGCATCGGCCTACCCCGGCATTCCTGGGTTCGAGATTGAGAAGGAGCTAGGCCGGGGTGGAATGGGCGTGGTCTTCCAGGCTCGGCAAAAGGGGCTCGATCGCACGGTTGCCCTGAAGATGATCCTGAAGGCCGGCTTCGCCAGTCCCGAGCAGAGGCTGCGGTTTCAGATTGAAGCGGAGAACGCAGCTCGGGTGCTGCATCCGAACATCGTGCAGGTCTTCGAGATTGGCGAGTACAGGGTCAGCCTTACTTTGCCCAGGAGTTCGTCGAAGGCGGGAGCCTAGCAGACTGGCTCAAGTCGAGCCGGATGTCGCCGAGCGAGACGGCCGGCTTCGTCGAGACCCTGGCCCGAGCCATTCATGTGTCTCACCTACAGGGCATTATCCACCGCGATCTCAAACCGGCGAACATCCTCCTGGCGAACACCGGCGCGTTGGCAGGCCCCGGCCTCGAGGCCCGGGGTCTCACCCCCAAGATCACCGACTTCGGTTTGGCAAAACGGCTCGACCAGACTGATGACCTGACCGGCTCCCATGCCGTCATGGGTACGTCGAACTATATGTCGCCGGAACAGGCCAAGGGCAAGACCCGCTTTGTGGGCCCGCCAGCGGATCAATACGCTCTAGGCGTGATTCTGTACCAACTGTTCACGGACGATCTACCGTTTCGCGGTGATTCTTATGCTGGACTCTTGCTCAAGATTGTCGAAGAAGAGCCACGCTCGCCAAGCACGATCAACCCTAATGTCTCAGCTGACCTGGCGGTTATCGCTCTGAAGTTTGGAGAAGGACCCGAGCCGGCGCTATGCAAGTGCCGAGGCGTTGGCGGACGACCTTCGCAACTGGCGGGAACATCGCCCCATCACCGCCCGGCCCGCGACGCGGACCGAGCGGCTCGTGAAGTGGTGCCGGCGTTACCCGGCCGTCGCGGCGCTGATCCTGGTTTCGACGCTGGCCGCGGTCATCGCCAGCGGCCTGGCCTGGTGGGCGGTGCGAGCGGAGGAACAGGTTCGGGCCAACGAATCCCAAGCCCGTGCCGAACGCGATCAGAAGGAGGAGCAGCGCCGGCTGGCCCAGGCCATCGCCGACTTCGTGGAGCGGGACTTCCTCGGCTTGGCGAGCGTGCATGGGTAGGTCCGTTTCACACAGGAAGCGGGAGACCTGTTGGGCAAGGATGCCACCATGCAGGAGATGCTCGACCGGGCGGCGGCCAACTTGGATCGACGTCGCGACCTGGACCCACTCATTGAAGCCCAGTGGCGTTGGATGATTGGGGTGAACGATGGGCATCTCGGCAACCACGCCCGGGCCGTGGCATTTCTGGAAAAGTGCGTGGCCTTGCGACAACGCGTGTTGGGCGCTGACCATGCCGACACTCTGAATGCCCTGAACAGTTTGGGGATGGCGTATGATTGGGCCGGAGACTACGCCCAGGCAATTCGGACGCTGGAACAGGTCCGCGACCAGCGCGTGGCGAAACTGGGGCTGGCACACCCCGATACCGTGACCACGCTGATCAATGAGGGCAAGGCCTACCGCGGTGCCGGGCGCACGGCAGAGGCGATCCTGCTCTTTGAGCAACTCCGTGCACAGATGGACCGTTTGCCGGCTCCCGATCACCCCTTTAAGCTGGTTATGTTGGAAAGCCTGGCCGAGGCGTACCATAACGCCGAGCGGCTGGCAGAAGCTACTCGGCTCTTCGAGGAGATCGGCGATCAGTTGGTAGCCAAGCTGGGGCCGGACCACCCGGAGACCTTGCGAACGCTGGCTGGCCTGGCCCTAGCGTACCAGCGCGTCGGTCGGCTGCCGGAGGCGACCAAGCTCTTCGAGCAAGTCCGCGACCAGCGCATGGCCCGGCTCGGTTCGGACCACTCGGACACCCTGAACACGCTGAACAATTTGGCGGTGGCCTATTGGTCCTTGAGCCAACTGGATAGATCGGTGCCGATCTTCGAGCATGTGCTCCAGCAGCAAGAACCCAAGCTTGGCCGCAAGCATCCCAGCACCCAACTAACCGTGGCCAATCTCGGCGTGAACTACAAGGCTGCAGGCCGCCTCTCCGAAGCTCTCCCCTTGTTGGAAGAAGCCTATCACTTCAGCAAGGAGCATCCACAGCTTCATTGGGTGGGTGAGCAGTTACTGGACGGCTACATCAGATCAGACCAAGCCACTGAAGCCGCTACCCTCGTCCAAGAACTCCTCGCCGAACTTCGCCAGAGCTTGCCCAAGACAAGCCCGCAACTGGCCATCGAATTGGCGTGTTACGGCAAGCAACTCTCGCAAGTCAACGCCCACGCCGCCGCCGAACCATTACTCCGTGAATGCCTCGCTATCCGACGGAAGACGCAACCCGATGCCTGGACCACGTTCAACACCATGTCCATGCTCGGCGGTGCCTTGTTGGGTCAACAGAAATACACCGAGGCCGAATCGCTCTTGCAGAAGGGTTACGAAGGCACCAAGGCCCGGCTCGCTGCACCGGGCGAGAACCCACATGTCGTCGCCGCCCAGAAGCAGCGCCTCATGGAAGCACTCGACCGGCTCATCGAACTCTCCACCGCGATGGATAAACCCGACGAGGTGAAGAAGTGGCAGGCGGAGAAGGAGAAGCTGGGGCAGCAGTAGTAGAGCGCTGCTTTTGTAGAGCGTCGGCCGTGAGGCCGACGTGTAGACCAGCGTTCGAACAACCACGTCGGGCTAACGCCCGACGCTCGACATCAGCACCCCAAGAGTCAGGGTGGAAGTGTAAGAATTTTTCTCGGCGCACGGCCAGTTCGAAAGCTATGCTGATATGATTCGCGGGTGGCTGCCCCCAAGGGAGGCAGTTGGTTTCCCACCGCGTCCCGCCCCCGGGCTAGTCAAGCACCTTGTTCCATGGGTTCACTCATGCCTGCAAACCCAAAGCTGCAAGACTTCTGGCAACTCGTGTGGAAAAGCGGCCTGGTGGAGGCGAAGTCGCTGCTTTCCTACGGCCAGCAACTGAGCAAGGACCCGCTCGGGCCGACGACGCCCGAGGAGTTTGCCCGGCGCCTGGTGCGCGACGGCTTGGTGACGCGCCTGCAGGCGGAGTTCTTGCTAAAGGGGCGGGCGCGGGGCTTCATGCTAGATAAGTACCGCCTGCTCGAACGGCTCGGTAAGGGCGGCACGGGGTCCGTGTACTTGGCAGCGCACATCCCCATGCGCCGGCTCGTGGCCATCAAGGTGCTACCCGCGGCACAACTCAAGGACAAGGCCACGCTGGAGCGGTTCCTGCGCGAGGCCCGTGCGATCGCGGCCCTGGACCATCCCCATTTGGTTCATGCCTACGACGCGGGACAGGAGGGAACCAAGCACTTCATGGTCATGGAGTACGTGGACGGCAGCAGCCTGCAAGACGTGGTGTCGAAAGGCAAGCCACTGCCAACCGCGCGGGCCCTGGCCTACTTGCGGCAGGCGGCCCTGGGACTGCAGCACATCCACGAGAATGGCCTGATCCACCGGGACGTCAAGCCGGCCAACTTGCTCCTAGATCGGCGCGGTCATGTGAAAGTGCTGGACCTGGGTCTGGCCCTTTTCAGTGGCAACACTCGGGACAACCTGAGCCGCGAGCTGGAGGCGGGGGCCGTGCTCGGCACGGTGGACTACATCTCGCCTGAGCAGGCCATGGACACCCATACCGCGGATGTCCGCTCGGACGTCTACAGCCTGGGATTCACGGGCTATTTCCTGTTGACGGGTCAGCCGCCCTTCAACACGGGGACGGTGGCCCAGAAGCTGGTCGCGCATCAGATGCGCGATCCGGCACCGCTGCGCGAGTTACGGCCAGAGATCAAGAAGGAAGTCGCCGCGGTGCTGGCGAAGATGTACGCCAAGCGGTCGGAAGATCGCTTCCAGTCGGCACGGGAGGTCGCGGAGGCCCTGCGGCCGTTTGTGCCCGCGACTTTGCCGCCGCCCTCGGAAAAGGAGATGCCCCAGCTCTGTCTCGCAGCGCTCGGCAAGGGCATGGCGAATCCTTTCCAGCCCATCGACGCTGGGGCGGCGAGTTCGCCGGTACCGCCCCTGTGGAGTGAGGCCAAGGGTTTACCATTGCCGGCTGCCGAGCCGTTCGGCGCTGCACCCGAATCGGCCGGTGCCCCGGCGCCCCTGACCCGGCGCCACCGCGAGCCGACCAGCGGTGCCAGGACGATGCGCCATCGGCCGCCACGCTCAGCCGCCAAGAGTTCTGCTCGGCAGAAGAAGCTAACCCAGTGGATTGCTGGTGGACTGGTGGTCTGCACGTTTGCGGCCATTGGCATTGTCATCCTGTCGTCGCCCGGCGGCGGTACTGGAGCCGAAGGTGGTCAGGCTACCGCGGCTCATCTGAACGTCCGACCCGAGTCCGATGGCTCGATCATCCTCAGCGCTCGAACAGCCACCCGGCACGGGAGCCTCCGCTACGAGCACGACGGGGAGAACATCGGCTATTGGACCGCGGCCGACGACTACGTGTCGTGGGAGTTTGAAGCGCCCTCGGCCCAGACCTTCGAGGTGGTCCTCCATTGGTCTTGCGAAGGAGATGGCGGCGAGACGAAGTGTGCGTTTCAGATTGCCGATGCGAAGCTGCCGTTCACCGTCGAAGGAACGGGGACCTGGCATAACTACCAATCGGCCAAGCTGGGAACACTGCGGGCGACTTCCGGGAAGAACCAGGCCGCTCTGCGCGTGACCTCCAAGCCCAATCCCGAACATGCCGCGATGAATCTGCGCTCCATCGCTCTCGTTCCGGTGAAGCCCTAGCACTCCTTGACTAGGCGCGGCGGAACTCTGGGCCTCTCGTTCAAGCAGCCGGTACCCTAGAGGTCCTGGGCCTGCATTCGCCGCGTCTCGCCCGCTTGTCGAAGCGCTTCGGCCGCCTGGTAGCGAACGCCGATGATCCAGAACGCCATGCCAAACAGGATCGTTCCGATCAGACCTGGCAGGAACAAGGCATACCAGACCGAGGTGGGCTGTCCCGTCACCAGGCCCGTGATGCCAGCGATCAGGAGCACCACGCTGCTGGCAAAGCAGACGATGTTAAAGCCGTAGACGAGCGGCTTGGCCTTGCCCATGGGGGCCAGCACTCCGGCCAGGACGCCCAGCCCCGAACCGCCCACGGCGCCGAGGAGAGTTCCGGGCAAGAACGACAGGTACGGATCGAACCACGGCTCGGTCATGACTTGGCTCCCTTGCTGGTCTTGTGTAGGGTCAGTAACTCTTTGCCCGCTGCTGGGGAAAGCAGCCCCTCCGCCACGTAGGCCTTGAGCTTGCGTTCGAAGGGGTCCGCGCTCTGGGCCGCCTCCACCGCTTGGACTTTGGCGATGAGTCGATCCAGCCGCGCCCGCACCGTGGGGTACGAGACGCCATACTCCTCCGCGACGGCCTTGAGCGACCCCGACTGGAGCAGAAACCGCCGCAAGAAGTGCAGATCGTCTTCGTTCATTTCCGCCAACCAGTTGGGCGGCACGCTTGCTTGCATCCCCATGGGCTCTCCTTAACTTTCTGCATTCTACTCTCAATAAAGTGAAAGTCAATAAAATGCAAGACAAGTTTAGAAAAATTGATCGGCGCCCTCCTGGACTGGCCGTTGGCGGGGCAGCAGACGATGGGGGCTCGCGGTCGTGGCGACCGCGAGCCCTTGGCTTTTCAAGTTCCGCTGGGCAGGCCGACTAGCGCCGCTCACGCGGCAGCAGTTCTTCCAGATTGGCGATCCGCATGGCCATCACCGCCATGACCTGGGCGCCCTGGATCAACTCCTCGGGGCGGGCCTTGTCCAACGTGTCGGTCTGTGAATGATGGGTCAAGCGATACTCGGCCGGGTCTTGCTGGAACATGAAGCCCGGCACGCCCGCCGCTTCGAACGACTGGTGGTCGCTGCCGCCCGACGAGCGGATGCTCAGCTCGCGCAGGCCGAGTGCCTTGAGACTGACAAACTCCTGTTCCAGCAGCGGCCGCACCTTCTCCCGCCCCATGAGCGACAGGCTGAGGACGCGCCCCGTGCCGGTGTCGTGGATGATGGCGGCCGAGGTGCGGGGCATCTCGTCTTCGTGATGGCGGACATAAGCCCGGGAGCCGTGCAGCCCTTGCTCTTCGCCGCTGAACAGGACGAAGCGGATGGTGCGCTTGGGCTTCACGCCGCAATTGGCCAGCACCCGGGCAGCTTCGAGAACCACGCTGGTGCCGGTGCCGTTGTCGGTCGTGCCCGAGGCGAGGTCCCAGGAATCGATATGGGCACCGAGCACGACGAACTCGTCGGGCTTCTCGCTGCCGCGAATCTCGCCTACGGTGTTGTAAACCGTGAGCGGACCCGGGACGAACTGGTTGTTGATCTCGATCTCGACCCGCGTGACGGCCGGCTCGGGCCGCGTCGCCAGGCGGTAGAGCAGCGCGTAATGCTCATGGGCCATGAACGCGGCGGGCAACGGCGTCGGAGCGCTGGCCCGGTCGTCCGTCCGTCCCCAGCCGCCCGACATCGTAAGCATGCTGTGCGGCTTGCCTGCGTCCTGGAGTAGGACTGCCACGCCTTCGGACCGGAAGAACTCGGCCATCTCACGACGGAAGGCCAGTGCACCCCGAGTATCGAAGCCTTCGGGTCGGCCCGGACGGGTGGGGCGCGGTGTCGTGCTGGTCGGCGTGGTGGGGGACGTGGGGCGCGTGGCAACCGGCGTCGTGGGCTCGGTGGGACGCGGCTCAGTCGGACGGACAGCGGGCGGCGTTCGCTCCATGTCCGTGATGGGCCGAATCGTGGCCGGCGGGCCCCGCAGCACGATCGCGTTCTTCAGCTTGCCCTTGTACTGCTGGAGTTCCTCAGGAGTGCGGGCTCGCACCACGACGACGTCCCCCGTGATCCGCCCCTCAGTGCCAGGAGTCCAGCCCATCGCTGCCAGGATGAGCGTGCGGCTGTTGTCCGGCTCGACGATGCGGGCATAAGCGGTGCCGCGTTCCCAGCCGATGGGAATCTCCCAGGGCTCCAGGCGCACGTTCTCGAGGCCATACTCGCGCATCCGCTCCGCTGCCCACTCGTTGGCCCGCTTGAGGTTCGCCGAGCCTGTCAGACGCGGACCGATCACGTCGCTCAAGTGGCCAAGATTGACCATGATCTGCGTGTCGTCCCGAACCGACTGAATGATCTTCTGATCGAGCAACTCAGCCGGCGAGGCCGCCTCCTGGCTGGCCCAGGTCGGCCAGGCGAGGCCGGCCACGAATGCCGTTAGAACCAGGGCCGTCAGGCCCAACCGTGTGCGTGGTTTCGCCAACATCGTCATGCCTCGTCAAACGGAGTGCGGGTCTACCAGGGCCATGGTACCACGCTCACTTCGGTTTGCATGCGGAATCCGGGCCGAAGCCGCGCGGAGTATGAAAGACGTTTCATCCCGGCCCAGGTAGGGGCATCCAGACTCTCGGGGCGCCTGCTGCATCTCCGAAGGGTCCCGACGCGCATCCACGGGGTCTCCAGGGCCTTTCGACGAGGTCTCCAGGGCTCGTCACGGGGTCGCCACGCGTCTGGGCGCTGCCGCCACGGCGTTCCAGAGGGTCGCCAGGAGGGGGTTTCTCACACTTGGACGCATGCGCCACGCGGTTTTCACAGGGTTTCAGGAGCTTGCCACGCTTCCCGGCGCCCGTTTCGGGCTCGGCGCCTCGGTCCGTGTTCACTCCAACCTCCTGCCGACCTCCCAGACAAACTCACCAGTCTACCATAATGAACGGACGTATACAACCCGGTTGTGGCCGGGCAAAATGGGGACCATCCAGACTGACGAGGGGTGCCCGCTTGCCCTTTACAGCCGCCCGGCTCTTCGCTATCTCCATGCCGCCATGATCTGCTATCTGGCGGACGCCAAGGATATGCCCATACCCAAGTGGCTCTGGTTCCTGTTCGTGGCCGCCCCTGCCCTGGTCACCCTGACCGGTTGTCAGGGCCCGGCGGCGTCCAGCCTGACCGCCCCGCCTGCAACCTTCGCCGGCGGTCCCATCGTCCCGCCCACCCTCCGGACCCTGCCCCATCAGGACGATCCCATCATTGCTTCCCATGTTGACCCCAACCTGACCGCGGCTCGGCAGCGTGTGCGGCTGGCTTCCCAACGGCTCAGCGAGACCAATCCCAATCTGGGCTTCCATCCGACGTTCCGCGTCGCTCCGGGGGCCGAGCCGCGCGTCGGCGTCGATCAGGCGGGCATCGTCGTCTTCAGCCAGGGACTCGTGGAGGCCTGTGCGTCCGAGGGACAGTTGACCGCGGTCATGGCCTACCAGGCGGCGGAGCTGTACCGCCAGCGGCTGCTCCGCATGGCCGATGCCCGGCAGCGGCTCAACCGTGAGCCCCCCATGGTGGCGCGGGAAGGGCTCGACAACGGCGCCTTCGGCCAAGCCGACCGCTACCACCTGGCCGAGATCCACAAGCTGGGCCTGGATCGCAGACAGCCCGCCTTGCTCCCGGACCCGCCACCCGTCGAGATGATTGCCCGCCAGGTGCTGCTCCAGGCCGGCTACGCCGAGAGCGACCTCCAGGCGGGAGCCCAACTGCTCCAGGCCATCGCCCCAGCCGTACAATAGCGGTCGTCTCTCGGCGGCTCCCCGCGCGCCGCTCCCGCCGTGCCTCGCACCTTCGGCTCGACCATGTTCACGCGCTTCTTCATCGACCGCCCGATCTTCGCCACCGTGCTGTCGATCATGATTACCCTGGCCGGTGCCGTCGCCGGCTGGGTCTTGCCCATCGCTCAATACCCCGAGATCACGCCGCCCACGGTGGAGGTCTCGGCCATCTACCCCGGCGCCAATTCCACCACCGTCGCCGACACCGTCGCCGCCCCCATCGAACAACAAGTCAACGGCGTTGAGGACATGCTCTACATGTCCTCCCGGTCGACCAACGACGGTGGCTACACCCTCAACGTGACCTTCAAGCTCGGCACCGATCTCAACATCGCCCAGGTCCTCGTGCAGAACCGGGTCAATCTCGCCCTGCCCGTGCTGCCGGAACTGGTGCGGCGGCGCGGCGTGACGGTCAAGAAAAAAGCCCCCACCGTGCTGATGATCGTCAACCTCTACAGCACGAATCGGGCCGAGCCGCGCGGCAACCTCTATCTCAGCAACTACGCCACCATCCATCTCCGCGACGAACTCACGCGCGTGGCCGGCGTCGGCGACGTGACCTACCTCGGCCAGCGCGACTACTCCATGCGCCTCTGGCTCGACCCGGAGAAGATGGCCGAACGCGGGCTGTCCGCCACCGACGTGGTCCGGGCCGTCGAGCAGCAGAACATTCAGGTCGCCGCCGGCCAGATCGGCCAGCCTCCCGCGCCGCCCGGCCAAGTGTTTCAGTACACGATCAACACGCTCGGCCGACTCGCCTCCGCCGAGCAGTTCGCCGACATGATCCTCAAGACGGATGAAGAGGGCCGCGTGGTCCGCATCCGGGACGTGGCCCGAGCCGAACTGGGGGCCATGAACTACGACCAGACCTGTTTGCTCGACGGCTTGCCCTCCGTGGCCCTTTCCATCTACCAGCTTCCCGGCTCCAACGCCCTCGCCACCGCCACCCGGGTGCGAGAGAAGATCGCCGAACTACGGACCAAGTTCCCCGAAGGGGTGGACTATGCCATCGTCTATGACACCACGCCTTTCATCGATGAGTCGGTGCGCGAGGTCTTCGTCACGCTCCGGGACGCTGTGATCCTGGTCGCCCTCGTGATGCTGGTCTTTTTGCAGAGTTGGCGGGCCGCCATCATTCCGCTCGCAGCCGTGCCGGTGGCCATCGTGGGCACCTTCACCGCCATGGCGTTCTTTGGCTACTCCCTCAACAACCTGACGCTGTTCGGACTGGTTCTGGCCGTCGGGATCGTGGTCGACGACGCCATCGTCGTCGTGGAGGCGGTGCAGCATCACATCGACGAAGGGCTGCCGCCCCGGGCGGCTACCATCCAGGCCATGAGCGAGGTGGCCGGCCCCGTCATCGCTGTCGGCCTGGTCCTCGCCGCCGTCTTCGTACCTTGCGTCTTTATCACGGGCATCATCGGCCAGTTCTTTCGCCAGTTCGCCGTCACCATCGCCATCTCGACCTTGATCTCGGCGTTCAATTCCCTCACGCTCAGCCCGGCCCTCTCCGCTCTGCTGCTGCGGCCGGAGCGCGGCACCCGCGATCCCCTGCCCCTGCCGCGGGTCTCGTTCGCCCTCTTGCTCGCCGCCGCTGGCTACCTCGGCGCCGCGCCGTTCCTGGCCGAACAACTTCAGCGGTTGCCCGCCCCCTGGCCCCTTCGGCTCGAGCCGTTCTTGCCCTGGCTGCCCTTGACGCTCGGCATCCTCGGCGTGCTCGTGGCCTTCGTGGTCGGCCCGCTGCTCAATCGCATCCTGGGCTTTGCCTTCTTCGCCTTCAATTGGGTCTTCGGCAAGCTGACCCGCGGCTACCTCGCCATCGTCGGCGTTACCCTGCGTTTCAGCCTCATCGCC
>CALLZJ010000224.1 GCA_937858435.1 uncultured bacterium | reverse complement strand
GGCGACCCACTTCTTGCAGCACCGCCACACGCAGCCCGCACCGGATCGCCGACACCACGCTGTCCACCGCAGCGGTACTCTCTAGCTTCCAGCCGTAGCGTCGGCCCAAGTCGAGGAAGTCATCTCGGGTCAAGTTCTTCATGCCGCTGCCCCTGGGGCTTCGAACGTCCGCCGCCCGCCACCTTGCAACTTCCATTCTACGTTCTAACTCATACGGAGGATCAACCTTCCGCTTTCCCTTCAGCGATCAGCGTGCTGCCATGCCCAAGTCATACGACGCCATCATCATCGGCGCCGGCCACAACGGCCTGGTCACCGCCGCCCGCCTGGCCCAGACCGGCTGGAAGGTGCTGGTCCTCGAGCGCCGCCCCGTGATCGGCGGCTGCTGCGTCACCGAGGAACTCTGGCCCGGCTACAAGGTCTCGACGGCGGCCTACGTCAACAGCCTCCTGCGGCCCGAGATCATCCGCGACCTGGAGCTTAAAAAGTACGGCTTTTCCATGCTGCCGCGCAGCCCCTCGTCATTCACGCCCTTTCCCGACGGCCGCTATTTGCTCATGGGGCCCGACGCGGCCCTGACCCATCGGGAGGTGAGCAAGTTCAGCACGAAGGATGCCGACAATCTCCCCAAGTATGAGCAGATGCTGCTCCGGGCGGCGGCCTTTCTCGAACCCATGCTCATGGAGACCCCGCCCGATCCCTGGTCGAATCGGCCCGGCGACTGGTGGAAGCTAACCCGGCTGGCCTGGAAGTTTCGCTCTCTGGGCCGAGACGGGGCCCAGGTGATCGACATTCTCACCTCGGCAGCCTCGCCGATCCTCGACCGCTGGTTCGAGTCGGAGGAACTCAAGGTCACCCTGGCCACCGATGCCGTCATCGGCGCAGCCGCGGCCCCGTCGATGCCCGGGACCGCTTACGTGCTCTTTCATCATGTCATGGGCGAATGCGACGGAGCCCGGGGCGTCTGGGGCTACGTCCGGGGCGGCATGGGCGGCATCAGCCAGGCCATCGCGGCCTCGGCCCAGGCCCACGGCGTCGACATTCGCACCGACGTGGCCGTCGAACGGATCGTCCTCCGCTCCGGCAAGGTCATCGGCGTGGCCCTGGCCAGTGGCGAGGAGATCGCCGCGCCCCGCATCGCCTCTTGTGTCGATGCCCGGACCACGTTCCTCAAGTTGCTCCAGCCGCGCGACCTGCCCGAGGAGTTCGTCAGCGCCGTCCAGGCCATCGACTACACGAGCATGACCGTGAAGATCAACGTGGCCCTCGACGCCCTACCGAACTTCACGGCCGCCCCTAGCACCGGCGTCGCCCCGCACCACCATGGCACGATCCACATCGGACCGGACCGGGACTACGTCGAAAGAGCCTACGACGAGGCGAAGCATGGCCGGCCCGCCAGCCATCCCATGATCGAATGCACGCTCCCCACCGCCCTCGACGACAGCCTCGCGCCCCCCGGGAAGCACCTGATGGGCATGTTCGTCCAGTATGTCCCCCCCGTCGGCAAGGGGGAGTGGGATGCCGATGCATTCGCCCAGCGCTGTTTCGACATCGTCAACGACTATGCCCCCAACTTCAAGTCGGCGATCCAGCATTACCAGGTGCTGCCGCCGGCGGAGCTGGAACGCATCTACGGGCTAACGGGGGGGAACATCATGCAGGGGGCGATGAACCTCAACGCCCTATTCTTTCTGCGGCCCGTGGCGGGCTATGCGAACTATCGCACGCCCGTGCCCGGCCTGTACCTGTGCGGGGCGGCGGCCCACCCCGGGGGCGGCGTCATGGGGGCGGCCGGCTGGAACGCGGCCCGGGAAATGCTCCGCGACGGCCGCCCGTAAGCCCGGGACTGCTCGGGGTGCGGAGTACCCTGACAGAGGGTGCCATGGCACCCGCCAGGCTCGTGCAGGCGATGCCGCCCGGCCGGTCGTTGACAAGCGGCCCTCGGGGCGGCTATAGTCACTGCATGCCCTTCTTCGCGACCACCCCTTCGGGGTGCAGATAGAGATGGAACTTGCTCAGCCGGCGTGGGCTGGACCGTAACCGATCTGAACGCTTGGCTGGAAACACGGGTGACGGAGCCTGGCACGCATGCCGGACACGTCCGCATTCAACCCGATGCCGCCTTCCCCCGAGCCGGTCCCACCGGCGTCTCCGGAGGGGGCCGCCCCATCGTTGGGTGAAGCCACCGTCATCCGCAAGCCCGATGCCGCGCCGGTTCATGGCGACTGGTCCCACCTCCTGCGGGGCCAGCGGCTCGGGCAGTTTGTCATCGAGGAGCCGCTCGGGGCGGGGGGCATGGCCGCGGTGCTGCGGGCCCGGGATACCCAACTCGATCGGCTGGTCGCTCTCAAGATTCTGCCGCCGGACCTGGCCCGCGATCCCGACAACGTCCGCCGCTTCCACAACGAGGCCCGGGCGGCGGCCCGCCTGGACAGCCCCTACATCGCCAGGGTCTACGCTTCGGGGACCGATCTCGACCTGCACTACATCGCCTACGAGTTCGTCGAAGGGGAGTCGCTCCGCAATCGGATCGAACGAGAGCGGAAGCTACCCCCGGCCGAGGTCGTGCGGCTGGGCTGGCAGATGGCCCAGGCCCTGGCACATGCTGTCGAGCGGGGAGTCGTCCACCGCGACGTCAAGCCTGCCAACATCGTCATGGGAGTACGCGGCGAGGCCAAGCTGGTGGACATGGGGCTGGCCCGGGCCCAGGTGGAAGCCAACCAGGCGGAGCTGACCCAGTCCGGCGTCACGCTCGGCACCTTCGACTACCTGGCTCCCGAGCAGGCCCTCGACCCCCGACAGGCCGACGTTCGCAGCGACATCTACTCCCTGGGCTGCACGCTCTACCATGCGATCACCGGTCAGCCACCGGTGCCTGGCGGGACCGCCGCCCGCAAGCTCCAGGCCCATCAGCAAGAACTCCCACTTGATCCTAGGCAACTCAATGCCTCCGTGGGCGACGGGCTGGCCGCACTCTTGGCCCGCATGATGGCCAAGGACCCGGCCCTGCGTTTCTCTTCACCCGCGGAGCTCGCCCAGCATTTTCGAATGCTCATGCCGCCCGAAGCCACCGGGGCCACACCGTTGCCGGAGCTGGAGCGACAGTTGCTGGCCGCCTTGCAGCCGCCGCGGCGGTCCGATGCGGTCTGGCCTCTTGTCGGCGCCGCCGTGCTCCTGCTCGCCCTCACGTTCGTCATCCTGCCTTGGCTGCCGGGACTGGGGCCGGGCATGCCCTGGGCGCCCGACCCACCGCGGCTGGCCCAGGCCAGTCCGCCGTTGCCCCCCTTGTCCCCGGTGCCGACGACGACGCCGGAGGTCAGCCCAGGTCCGACCCTGCCCGCTTCGCCTGCCGAGCCCGCCCTGCCCATGGTCCGGGAAGTGACGACCGGCAGCGATCTGCGAACGGCCCTGGAGCAACGCGCCCAGGGCGTGCTGACCCTGGCCGGCGACGGCTTCGAACTGAATCTCGGCGAGTCGGAGCCTCTCGTTCTCGCTCAATGCGACTGGACCTTGCAAGCGCCGCCGGGGAAGCGGCCCGTGCTCCGGCTCGTCCTCCGCTCCACCGCCTGGCTCGGCAGTGATGGTCGGCTTCAGCCCGGCCTTACCGTGCGTCGCGGCCGGCTGGTTCTCCGGGGTCTGCGGGTCGAGGTCGTGGCCCCGCCGGATGCCCCCGACTGGACCGCTTTCCATGCTCATGGCGGCGTGCTCCAATTCGTCGATTGCGAACTGGTCACGCTGCCGACTCATCGGCTCGCTCCCATGGACGGTTGGGTCACCCTGGTGCAGGCGACG
Source organism: uncultured bacterium (assembly GCA_937858435.1). GTDB lineage: Bacteria > Planctomycetota > Planctomycetia > Gemmatales > HRBIN36 > CALLZJ01. The sequence goes on along the minus strand of CALLZJ010000224.1, from coordinate 6,724 downwards.
ACGGACCGCTCCCTGCCGCTTCCCTTCGTGGCCACGGTCGACGTGCAGCAGTCGCTGCTCTACGGCGGGGGCGGGGGGGTCTGGGTGGATGCCGGCACTCAGCTCACTCTCCGCGACTGTGTTGTGGGGCCCTTCGAACGAACCATTCGCATTCGGCAGACAGAGGCGACGGCGGGCCGACCCAACACGGTCGAGATGACCCGCGTGACCTGGCTCCTGGGCGCAGGGCCGGGGTTGGTGGCCGACCTTAAGCTGCCCCTCCGCTGGCGGCTCACGGAGTCGGTCATCGTGGGGCCGCCCCGGGACGGTGAGGCGCCGGGGCCGCCACTCTTGCTCGTCGGGGCCGACCAACTGCGGCTCGTGGAGTGGCGGAGCCCCGCCAACTCCTTCCCTCCATTGGGCGCCCTAAACGCGCAAGGGGAGGGGCAGGATTCCGGCCGCGTCGTGGCGGCCACAGTGCAGAATCTGTCGGCAGCGCCGCCGGGCATCCAGGACGACGATTCCCGGCAAGATCGCGTGCTGCCGTTCGCCCACGATCAAGTCTGGGATCAGTTGCGGCGGCTCGAGCCCGCCGCCGCCCTGGAGGCCGTGCGGCTGAATCCGAAGCTGGCCAGCGTGCGGCAAGGTCCTCGGGAGCTGCGTGGGGCTCGGCAGTTGCTTGGCGCGCCGCTTCATGCCACGATCGAACCGCTGGTCGAGGAGCCAGCGCGCCCCGTGGTCGCCGAGTCGTCGGAACTCGTGGTCGACGGCATCGGTCAGTCGCCGGGAACCTATGCCACCTTGGCCGGGGCGGTGGCGAGTCTCGGACCCACGGCCGAGGCGACCATCGTCGTCCGGCAACAAGGGCAACTCTCCTCTCGACCGATCGACGTTGGGGCCCGGCGGCTGACGATCCGTGGTGCCTCAAATGCCGAGATTCAGGCCCTGCCGCCCATGGGAGCGGACACCGAGGCGGCACTCTTCTTCGTCGCCGGTGGGCATCTTTCCTTGGAAAACCTGGCCCTCCGCTCGGCGACGCGTGGCCGAGACGATGGTCGGCGTCAGGGGCTGATTCACCTCGCGGGGCAGGGGCGCTGCCGGCTGCGGTCCTGCCAGGTGACGTTGCTCGGCGATGGCAGCTTCATGCCCACTCTGGTGACGCTGGGCGACGGGCAAGGCATGGTCGAGGCGAGCCCCATGCCGCTGCCGGCCCCGGAGCCCTTGGCCGTTGAACTGGAGGGCTGCTTCATCCGAGGGCAGGGGCACGGGCTTGAGTCGGCGGCGGCGCAGTCGTTCCAGCTTGAAGTGCGGCAGACGGCGGTTGCGCTGCGGGGCGTCTTCTGCCGGCTGGAAGGGCCGCCCAGCGAAGTGGCACCGATGTTGACCGAGACGGCGGCCGTCAGCTTCGAGCAGAGCACGATCGTGGCCATGGATGGGCTGTTCAGCATTAGCTATCGGCCACCCGCCGCCCCGCCGCCGACGCTACGGGTGCTGCATGCGGGGCAGAATCTGCTGGCGGCTGCCGAGGGAACGGCCCTGGTCCGGGTCGAGGGGGTCGCCAGCGAAGCGGACCTGCGGCGCCGCTTTTCGTGGCAGGGGAAGCGGAACCTTTACGGCAGTGCTGGCCCGCTGCTCAGTTGGTCGATGGCGGGCGATCTGAGCCCGCCGCGGCAGTATGAAGGAGAAGCCTGGGTCGAACTCTGGGGCCGGGCCGAAGATGAGCCGCGCTTCGTTCGGGGCCTACGCTTCTCCGGCCGGCTCGATCTCATGACCCGCTTTCAGGGGCTCGTGCCACGCGATCTGCGGATCACCGTTCCGGCCCCGCTGGACCCCGATCTCCTGGGCCGAGGCGCCGACCTGTACCGGGTCTATCGCCAGGAGCGCGAGTCGTTCGGGGACATCAATCCCTGAGTGTGGCTGCACGTTGCTGGGTAAAATGAACAACTTGGCCGGCGTGCCTCCCTGCGTTTGTTCCAGGCGGCAGGGCGAGTGGGCTAAACGGAGATATCGGATGGGTCGCCCATTGCAGGTGCGCGGGCTTGCGATCTTGGTCACATTCGTCGCGTTGGCCCCTTGCGCGGCCCAATCATCGACAGGCTTGCCGGATCGGACGTTGCCCTGGGTGACGGACGAAGTCAACGCGCCGCGCGTCGCCTACCGGAAGTTCCACAGCAAGTCGCTTGGCGGCGACGTGAGCTATCACGTCTTCACTCCCGCGGCCTACGACCGGACGGAAGAACGCCTCCCGGTGCTTTACTGGTTGCACGGGACCGATGGCGGGGTTGTCGGCGTCCGGCCGATGGCCAGGCTGTTCAACGACGCGATGCAAGCGGGCAAGGTGCCCGCGATGATCGTGGTATTCGTGAACGGCCTGCCCCGCCGCCTGTGGGCCGACTCGAAGGATGGGGCATCTCCGGTCGAAACGGTGTTCATCAAGGACGTCATCCCAGACGTGGACAAGAAGTTTCGCACCCTCGCTCAGCGTGAGGGCCGCATTCTCGAAGGGTTCAGCATGGGCGGCTATGGAGCGGCCCGATTGGGGTTCAAGCACCCGGACCTCTTTGCCGGCATCTCGATCCTGGCGGGCGGGCCGCTCGATCTGGAGTTTATGGGGCCACGGGCGCGGCAGAACCCGAGACTTCGGGAACTCATCCTCCGCGATGTGTGCGCGAACGACCTTAACTACTTCAAGGCGATCAGCCCGTGGACGATTGCCGAGACGGCGGCGGCCGCGCTCCGCGACTATCAAACGGTCATCCGACACGCGGTCGGCGACCTTGACGACACGTGCGGCTTGAACCGTCATTTCCACAAGCGGATGACGGACCTGCAGATCGCACATGAGTATTTTGAACTGCCCAACGTCGGCCATGATGCACCGGCCCTATTAGCGGCTCTGGGGGATAGGAACGACAGATTCTATTGGCGGGTGCTGGAGCCTGCCGATGCCGAACCGAAGAAGTGAGCGCTAGCCACTTTATCCGGCGGGGCGGGTGCGGCGATCTGCAGCGGTGTTGGACTCGCAGTTAGTGCGGGTGTGGGCGTCTACTTCAGTCGCCGCTAGGTCGAACCGGGCGCCGCGGCCAATCCCCCGATTCGTAGCTCACCGTTGCCGTGCGAGCAGTAGATCCGCAGTGTTCGGCGAGGGACGAGCGGATGGGCATGTCGTGGGGCGGGCCTACCAGAATTGGGATTTCCTATGTCGCCTTCCACGCGGTGCAGTTGTGCGTGGCCCGGGCCGGGTTGGCCGCCAGCGCCGATCCGGCGGACCGAGCCGAGTCAGCCTCCGATGACCTGGACGCGCTCGTGCGGCGGCTGGACCGCCGGGATCCCATTCGGCTCTTTGTGATGCAGGGCGAGACCGGGGCGCTGGAGCTGGACCAGTGCCACGCGCTGGCGCAACGGCTTGGCCTGCTGCTGGAAAAACTCCTCACGGACGGCGGCGCCGACGACTGCCTGGACGCGATCGACTGGCTGCAGCGCGAGTAGGTCGGGGCCATCAAGACCGGCCAGCGCATTGACTGGGCCGGGTAGCGCCGCGGCCCGCTGCCTGAGGGCCTCACTGCCGAACCGCTGGATTCAAGCGACGGGTTCTGGATTCGCTGTCCAGTTTCGCAGCGAGAATTCGCCATATTGGGTAGCGGCTCAGCCTGCCGGGGAACGCCGCGGGTAGCGGGTTCTCCACGCCCTTCGCGATACCTCAGGGCGAGCCGCATGGCCGGCCCGCTGCCCCGTCTCCGCCGCCACGAGCACAAGTCACCCCGCACCCCCAATCTAGTCGTGCCGGCCCACGCCGCTGTGTAGAATAGGACGTTAAACCCGTCGCGCTCCGGGCGCTCTGCCGCCGGGGGATCGCGAACTGCAACCGCGCGGCCGTCCCGGCATCCAAGGGCCGGGGCAACCTTTCCACGGTCCCGAGCGTAGCAAGTTCATCAACCGGTCGAGAGGTGCGTCCATGGCAACGCTCGTGGCCCGACAGGCGGCATTGGCCCTGGTGATGCTGGCCGTGGCGGGGTTGATGGCCGTCGTACCGGGGCCGCGGCCGACGCAGGCCGCTCAGCAGGGCCGGGCTCGGCTTGGCAGTCCCGCTCCCGAACTGGGAGCCGCCACCGGCTGGCTCAACACGGGCGGCAAGGCCTTGCGGCTGCGCGACCTCCGCGGCAAGGTCGTCCTGCTCGACTTCTGGACCTATTGCTGCATCAACTGCATGCACATCCTGCCCGACCTCGAAAAGCTCGAGGAAAAGTACGCCAACGAACTGGTCGTGATCGGCGTCCACACCGGCAAGTTCTCTGCCGAGAAGGACCTCAAGAACATCCGGGAGGCGGTGGCCCGCTACCACATCAAGCATCCGGTCTGTAACGATCCCCGCCGGGCTCTGTGGAACGCCTACAACTGCGAATACTGGCCCTCGTTCCGCCTCATCGACCCGGACGGCAACCTCGTCTTGGCCCTGCATCAAGAAGGCAAGCTTGAAGTGCTGGACGATGCCATCGCCCGGCTCGTGCAGATGCACCGGGCCCGGGGGACGCTGAATGGCCGACCCATGCGTTGGCCGCTGGAGAAGATCGAACGCACCTCGCCGCTCTACTACCCGGGCAAGGTGCTGGCCGATGCCGCGGGCCAACGGCTCTTCATCGCCGACAGCTCCCATCAGCGGATCGTCATCACGACCCTGGAAGGCAAGCTGATCGACGTGGTCGGCACGGGGCAGGTGGGCAAGCGGGACGGCCGCTTCGATGAAGCCACGTTCGACGACCCGCAAGGGCTGGCGCTCATCGGCGACCATCTGTACGTGGCAGATCGGCGTAACTGCCTCATTCGCCGTATCGACCTGAAGGACAAGACCGTGCTCACCGTGGCTGGAACCGGGCAGCAGGCTTACCTGCCGGCCGCCCCACGGGGTCCGGCCCTGCGTACCATCTTGAACAGCCCCTGGGACCTCTGTGCGGTCGATGGCCAGATTTACGTGGCCATGGCGGGCAATCATCAGATCTGGCTCTACGAGCCCCAGACGGGGATGATCGCCCCGTTTTCCGGCGCGGGGGACGAGAACATCCGTGATGGTGGTCCCACTCAGGCGCTCTTCTCGCAGCCCAGCGGCCTGACCTCGGACGGCACCACGCTCTGGGTGGCCGATGCCGAGATCAGCGCGGTGCGGGCCGTGAGCCTCCCCTCGGGGAACGTCAAGACGCTGGTGGGCACGGGGCTCTTCGACTTTGGCGACGTGGACGGGCAGGGGCGGCGTGCCCGCCTGCAGCACGCCCTCGCCGTCCAATTCCACGACGGCGTGCTCTACGTCGCCGACACTTACAACAACAAGATCAAGACCCTCAATCCGCGGACGATGGAGTGCCGGACCTTCCTCGGCGACCGCAAGGCCGGGTCGACCGACGATCCGCCCCGGTTCGACGACCCTGGCGGCCTGAGCATCGCGGGGGATCAGCTCTATGTGGCCGATACCAACAACCACGCGATCCGGGTCGTGGACCTGAAATCGAAGAAGGTCCGCACGCTGGAGTTGGTGGGCGTCGAACCGCCCGCCTCGGTCGAAACGGTGCGGCGGCCCACGTTTCCCAACCCCAGCGTGGTCCGCCTCCCCGCCGTCACCGTGCCGGCCGAGGGGGAGTGGGAGCTTCAGGTCAAGCTGCGTCTGAACCCACAGATCAAGTTGAGTCCGACCGCGCCGCTGGAGTACATGGTGGAGGGCGATCAATCGGGCGCGCCGCCGACCTGGGAGTTGATCGACATGCTGGAGCAGCCGCGGCAGGAGTTCACGGTCAAGGTGCCGCTCGACAAGCTCAGCGGGGCAACGACCCTGCGCGTCTCCGTCAAGATGCTCTGCTGCACCCTGGGCAATGAGGCCCTCTGTTTTCCCAAGGCCTGCGTCTGGGAAGTGCCGCTGAAGTTCGAGGCCGGCAGCACGGCCCGGCCGTTGACCCTGGAATCGGAAACGCTGCAGCGGCCCTGATGGGGTCGACGACCGCCGTCGGCTCCCGAGCCCCATAGAATGCCGTTACCCGCCCGCCCCGCTTCCCCCTGGACCGCCGCAATGAGTTGGAATGCCATTCTGTCCGGTTTCGTCCTGGCCGCCCTGTTGCTGCCCGCTCCGGCCCTGGCTCAGATCGACGACAACCCGTTCCTCCCAGGCGGCGGCGGGATGCCCGGGGACTTGGCTTCCGAACGGCTGCAGCTCCTCGCCGAGCTGGCTCCGCTCAAGGTTGCTCGTGGCGGCAAGGTGACCTTCACGCTCACGCTCCTGCCCAGGTCCGGCTTCCACACCTACCCCGCGATTCAGAAGGACCCCCAGGCCGAGTCCTTCGTCACCGAGATCGAGGTGAAGGGGCCGGCGCGGACCGTGGGCCTACCCGAGCAGTCGGCTCCCGAGTATAAGGATGAGCCAGGCATCGGGACCGTGGGCATGTACGAGCACCGGGGCACGATCGCCTGGACCTTGCAGGTGGACGAGGCGGCGCCGCTGGGACCGACGAAGCTGACGGTCACGGTCAACACGCAGGTCTGCGACAAGAGCTGCGTGCCCGTCAACAAGAAGTTCGACTTCGAGGTGACGATCGAGGAAGGCACGCCGGGCACGCCGACCGACTCGCCCGCGGTGCCGCCTAGTGCTTCGTCACCCCGGCCTGCCGAGCGACCGGCCGAGACGAGCGTCGATGCCAAGCAGTTGCGGTCGGAGTACGAAGCGATCGTCACCCGGCTGCTTGAAGTCAATTCAGGCAGGGGGGCG
>CALLZJ010000223.1 GCA_937858435.1 uncultured bacterium | reverse complement strand
CGAGGAGACCATGGAGCATCTGTCGACCGTCCGGCTGGGCATTCACCTCCGCCTCATTGACGACCTGTCCATGACGGCGGTCAATGAGATGTTCTTGCAGTCCCAGCCGGCCCACCTGCAGCGGCTCCGCGGCGTGCAGCTCGAGGATGATGAACGAAACGTGGCCCGGGCGACGTTCCTGCGGGAAAAGCTGGCCAACGGCGCTTCCCGGAACTGACGCCCCCTGGAGTGTCCCGATGCCGACGCGCGGGTTCGCCTGGTTCATCGTCCTGCTTTTCGTCGCCATGGTGGGTTGGCAACTGGCCCGGGCCTACCTCGAACCGCTGCAATCGGCTCCCCGCCTCAAGGTCGCGCTGGAGGAAGCGGTCAAGGACGATCAGACGCACTGGACGCTCTACCACAACGGCCGCCGCATTGGAACCAGCCGCAGCAAGGTCCGCGTCGACCAGGGCAGCGGCTACGTGCTCCAGCAGAGCCTCCGGCTCGACGGCGACCTGACCGAGTTCCTCAATCTCAAGGTGCTCAAGGCGCTCTTCCGCCTCGAACATGACTTTGAACTCACGCTCCAACTCGAAACCACGATGCGCGTGACTTACCTCGGGTCGCTCATCAGCATGGACGCCCGGGCCGGCATCAAGCTCACGGCCGACTCGGCCAACCCCGAAATCTCCTGCTCGGTGATGGCGAACGCGGACGACGGCTTTCTTCGCCTGGCCGGCTCGGTCAACGTGCTGGGCCACAAGATGCGCCTACCCGACGATTACCGCATCCGGTACGACAGCAAGAATCTGATCTTCGGCAGCCTGAACCCTGCCGACGTGATGCCGGGCCTGGTCCCCGGGCAGCAGTGGGATGCCCCGGTCATCGATCTGAGCAGTCTGATCGCGGCTCCAAGCAACATGACCAGCAGCACGCTGGACCTGCCCGACCGCAAGCCCATTCGCGTTCGGGTCAAAGAAGAGATGCAGGCCCTCGATTGGCATGGCTCCTTCGTCGCCTGCCACGTGGTGGAATGCAAGCAGCGGGGTCTCTTGATCCAGCTTTGGGTCCGGGCGGGCGACGGCAGCGTCCTCAAGCAGACCGCGCGCTGGGGCGAGTCCACCGTCATCGAAATCGTGCGTGACCTGCCCAAGCCCCGGGCTGGTGTCGAGGTCCCGTGAGTCACCTTCCCGCAACCCCCAGGTCCCAGCGCCCATCATGTCCAGTCCTGCCGAACCGACCACGCCGATCATGATCGATCTGGCCGGCGTCTCCAAGAGCTACGGCCAGAAGCTTGCCGTCAACAACATCAGCCTCCAGGTCCACGAAGGCGAGTTGTTTGCCTTCCTGGGTCCCAACGGGGCGGGCAAGACCACGACGATCAAGATGCTGTGCGGCATGCTCCGGGCCGACCGCGGCACAGTGAAAGTGGGCGGCTACGACATCATGAGCCAGGGAGACCAGGCCCGGCAGATCATTAGCTACGTGCCCGATCAACCTCACCTCTACGAGAAGCTCACGGGGCGGGAGTTCATGGAGTTCATCATCGCCATGTACGGCATGGACCGGGCGGACGGACATGCTCGCATGGAAGAACTGATTCGGCTCTTCGAACTGGAGTCCTTCGTCGACGACCTGACCGAGAGCTACTCCCACGGCATGCGGCAACGCACCGTCTTCGCCTCGGCTCTGTTGCACCAACCCCGGGTCCTCATTGTGGACGAGCCCATGGTGGGGCTCGATCCCAAGAACCAGCGCCTGGTCAAGGACTTGCTCCGCAAGGAGGTAGCCCGAGGCACCACGGTTTTCATGTCGATTCACACGCTCGACATCGCCCAGGAACTGGCGACACGCATCGGCATCATCGATCGGGGTCGGCTCGTGGGCGTGGGTACGCTGGAAAAGCTGCGGCAACAGGCGGGGCACGAAGGCCCGCTCGAGGACGTGTTCCTCAAGCTCACGACGGAGGGCTCGACCCTGGCCGAAGATGCCGCGTAGAATGGAGGGGCCATGTCACCCCGGCCACCGGAGCCTGGCCTGCCCATGTCCGAAAGCGAATTCAACGACATCGACGCCCCGGAAGCGACCGACGAAGAAACGGTCGAGCACATCCTCCGTTTGCCCGGCGGCGCCCAGGGGGGTCGGCTCGATCAGTATCTGACCGCGGCCTTCCCCGGCTATAGCCGTTCGCTCATTCAGCGGGCCATCGCCAGCGGCAGCGTCCGCGTCAACGATGCGCCAGCCAAGGCGAGTTACAAGGTGCGGCCCCGCGACGTCATTCGCCTGGCCCCGCTCGATCCGCCCCATCCCATGCCCGTGCCGGAGAACATCCCCCTCGACATCCTCTACGAGGACGAGTACCTGGCCGTCATCAACAAGCCCGCCAACATGGTTGTGCACCCGGCCAAGGGGAACTGGTCGGGTACGCTGGTGAACGGCCTGCGTTGGCATTTCCAACAACTCAGCGGTGTGAACGGCGACTCCCGGCCGGGCATCGTCCACCGTCTCGCCCGGGACACAACGGGCGCCATCCTCATCGCCAAGGAGGAGAACGCCCACCGCCACTTGAGCCTGCAGTTCGAGACGCGGCAGGTGTTCAAGGAATACCACTGCCTGGTCGAGGGCGTGCTGGACCGGGATAGCGACTATGTGGAGAAGCCGATCGGACCGCACCCCCACGATCGGGAGAAGAAGGCCGTCCATACCCGGGCCGATGAAGGGCGTGGCATCCGGGAGGCATGCACCTACTACGAGGTGATTGAGCGTTTTACAGGCTTCACCTACGTCCGCTGCCATCCCAAGACGGGTCGGACGCACCAGATTCGGGTGCATCTGCTCGCCGTGGGATGTGCCATTCTGGCCGATGAACTGTACTCGGGCCGCAACGAGTTTCGGCGGACCCAGCTCGACAAGCAGGCCCCATCGGATGACGTGCTGCTGGCCCGGCAGGCCTTGCACGCTCACCGCCTGCGGTTCATTCACCCGGCCACGGGCCGCTGGCTCGAGGTCACCGCGCCGTTGCCCGCCGACTTTATCCTTGCCTTGGAGACCCTGCGGTCGATGGCGTCACTCCCGGCCCCGGACCGTCAGCGCTGACCGGGCGCTGCGCCATAGGCTAGCGAGAGCGGCGTCGCCGATGCCGCTCCTCCTCGCTGCCTCGGACCGCGCCCATGTCGCTTGCCATCGACGCCCAGGATTTGGTGAAGCACTATGGCCGTCACCAAGCTCTCCGTGGGGTCAGCCTGCAGGTAGAGCCCGGCGAACTGTTCGGCCTCCTCGGTCCGAACGGTGCCGGCAAGACCACGCTGATCTCCATCCTGGCCACCCTCCTGGACACGGATGGCGGCGCCGCCCACCTCTTCGGCCACCGCGTCCATACCGCCCAGCGTGAACTCCGGCGGCTGATCGGCATCGTGCCCCAGGAACTGGCCATCTACGGCGAACTGTCGGCTCGGGAGAACCTCACCTTCTTCGGTCGGCTCTACGGTCTCGACGAAAAGCTCCTGGAGCAGCGAGTCGACGAGCTGCTGGTGGCCGTCGGACTCGATGGCCGGGCCAACGACCCCGCCCAGACGTTTTCGGGCGGCATGCAGCGGCGTCTGAACCTCGGAGCGGCCCTGGTCCATCGGCCCAAGCTCGTCTTCCTCGATGAACCCACCACCGGCGTCGACCCGCAGTCGCGCAACCACATCTTCAACGAAATTCGCCGCTTGAATGCCGAGGGGGTTACCATCATCTACACCTCGCATTACATGGAAGAAGTTCAGAGCCTGTGTGCCCGGGTGGCCATCATGGATCATGGACAGGTGGTGGCCTGCGATGCGCGGGAGCGACTGCTGCGACTCTTGCCGGGGGAGGTCCGCGTGCAGTTGCCCCGACCCGACGCGGAGTTGGCCAGCCGGCTGGGGCGCATGCCCGAGGTGAAGGTCGACGTGCCAGGACCCGATCAACTTGTCGTTCGCTGTCCCGACACGTCCGAGATGCTCAAGCAGCTTGTGCCCTGGCTCCATGAACTGGAACTGGCCGAAGCCCGGCTCCAAGTCGAGGAACCCAACCTGGAGCGGGTCATCTTGAGTCTGACCGGGCACGCCCTGCGCGATTAGGGACCTAGTCCGCCGCGACGACGAGTTTGAAACCAGGCGAGCGGTTCTGCTGATTGCCCGCTGCCGAAGCGGTCCCCACGATGAGGACGTTGTCCTGGGTTGCCGACTTGGCGTCGGCAGCAACCTGCAGCGACAACGTGGCGGTGGTGGCGTCGTCCCGCACGGTGACCTTCTCGGCCGTCACGCCGGCCGGTAGGTTCTGCAGTTCGAGCACGATCGGACCGCGATAGCCCCCCTGGCGCGTGATGCGGACTTGCAGGTCGTGCCGTCCCGACGTTCCCCGCCAGAAGTCGGCGTCGGCCACGGGCATGGGCCAGGCCAGTCCACCCCAGAGCATCGGCAGGCTGAGAGCGAGATCGGGCCGCGGCGGCGTCAACCGCCCCGCCGGACGGAGCGGCGTGCTGCCCGACTCAACGGCGAGATCGAAGGGCGGGCCAAAGCGGAGGGGCGGAAGTGGCGTGGCGACCACCATCTTGTCGCTGCCCGATGCCAGGATGCGGAGCGGTAGGAAGTCAGGCGCCTGTGGCGTGGGCTTGATCTCGACGATGACTTCCGATCGATCCACGGGCAGCTTGGCTTGCAGCGGCGTGATCAAGGGCGGTGCTCCCCGGCCGACGGGGAGGGTCTCGGCCACGAGGTTCAACTCGCCGACTTCGGGAACGGAGCGTGCCGTCGTGACTGCCACGGGAACGGGCAGTCCCTTGACCGCGGTCGGATGGACGTAGCGTGCCGCCAGCGTGAAGGGAGGTGCCGGGGTGAGGTGCACGGCCAGATCCTGACCCAGGTAAGGGGGCAGATAACGCAAGTTGGCCAGCCGTTGCCGCAGGGCGTTGGTCGCCTCAGCGTCGGCAATCAGGTCGAACTCCTGGCCGCCGCTCTTGGCGCGGCCGCGAATCCGCAGCGCGGCCGCGTTCGCCGCCGAGGCCGGCAGCCAGATCAGCGTCTGATTCTGGCCCGCTGGAATGGTACCTACTGCCGGGGCCGCCGCCGAATCGGTCCCGGCTTCCACGAACAGCTCAATGGGGCCGCCATACTCCAGCCGCTCGGCCACCACGTGTACGCTCGCGCCGGTGCCCTCGGCCATCGCGATCCGATCCTGCTGTAATCGGAGCTGGAATCCAGGCTGCACGGGCTTGATGGTCAGGCGGAAGGACTCGGCCGGTCCGCCTCGGCTGAGGACGTGCTCCGCTTGCAAGAACAACTCGCCATCGTCGGCCGCGGCATGGATCAGCCTTACCGGATCATCGGTTGGGTTGCTGCTGGCTATGGTCCGGCCGTCGGCGGCGAGCAGCGTCAATTGCACGGTGGCCGCCGAGCCCACGGCATGGCTCGTGGCTTCAATCTGATACTTCCGGCCCTTCTGCACGGCGAACTTGTAGAAGCGCTGGCCCCCCTTCTCCAGGAAGCGACTGCTGATGCCGCCCGGGACCGGGATGGGGTCGGCCTTGTCTTTCGAACTATTGCTCCCCGACTCGACCCGCTCGGGATGTGGAGACAGGAGAAGTGGCACGGGCCAGCTCGGCAGCCCGGAGGTCTGGGTGGGGAAGATCGCCGGGCCGCGCGTGAACACGGGCAAGGCGGTGTCAAAGGAGCGCAGCCAGGGGTCGTTGACCGCACCGGGACGCACGAGGATGGACGTCTGGGGATCGACGGCCGGACCCGCGAAGGTCACTGTCGCCGCTTGACCGCGTTCGACGGCAAGGGGGAACGGCGTGGCGACGAGCGGAAAGTCGCCGACGCGGAGCCGGTAATGCCAGTCTGGGCCACCCTGGTAGCGGACGTCGCGCAGTTCGATGAGATATTCGCCCGCCTCGGCAAACACATGTTGCAAGCGTGGGTCCTTTTGTTGGGCGGGGGCATCGTCGCTGAAAGCGAGCTGGCGGCGGGTCTTGGCATCCAGCAGAGCCAACTGAGGATCGACGGGGCTACCCAGCCGCCGGCCCAGGACTTCGAAGCTGAGCCGCTCGCCCGCCTGGGCCGTGAACTTGAACCAATGGGACTTCTCGCGCTCCATGATGCCGCTGACCACACAGGGGAGCACCAAGGTCTGGGCTGCTTCCGGCGTGTGGGGCGTGGGCGACGTCCGCACTTGCTCCAGTTCATCGACGCAGAAGAGACGCGGGTTCGAGATGCCCTTGGTCGTCACCACATGGATCACATGCCAACCCAAGAGGGCAGCGGACTCGGCCTCGATGCGAACGACGATCTGGTTGGCGGTGCCGCCAGGAAGCGTCTGGATCCGGGCCGGGAAGCTGAGGCGCACCTCGGTGTTCTCATCGAAGTGGCTGCCCGTGAGCGTGATCTCGGAGATGGCCCCCTTCTGCACGCCGGCCGGCAGGACGGTGGTCAGGACCGGGGCCTGGGCCGACGCGGTGCCGGTGGCGAGGCCCAGGCCGATCAGCCAGGTAAGACAGCGCAGGGTCATGCAGCGGGAAGGTCCATGTTTGGCGAGCAAGTTCAGCATCCGGACAAACTCCAGGGGCGGGACGAACGTTGGCGGCTGGTGGCAGGGGAAGAGGCGGGTTTGACGTCAGGAACTCCGAAGGTCCATGCCCTTGCCTGATAGAAGTTGCACTTTGGCGACGGTGACCGCTTGGCCAGCGAGATAGACCCGGGTCCCCGCCACGCGGATGCGGACGAAGCCACCCCGGGCGGACGCCTGGTAGGCAGTGAGTTCATACTTACCCGACTTCTTCTGCCAGTAGGGTCCGAGGCAGCAATAGGCTGACCCGGTCACCGGGTCTTCGGGCACCCCCGACTGGGGTGCGAAGAAACGGGCGACGAAATCGATGTCCGGGGTGGAGGCGGGAGCGGTGACTAGCAAGCCGCGATGGGGAAGAGACTCAACGATGCTCTGCAGCGGCTGCAGTTCGCGGACCTCGGCCTCGGTTTCCAGTTCGACCATGAGGTCGAAGCGATTCTTGGCCACGAAGACAGGACTGATCCCGCCAAGGGCGAGCTTGAGATTGGCTGGCGGCGGCGTGGGCTCGGGCGGCTCCGCCGGGAAGTCGAGTTCGATCAAGTCGCCGATCGGAGCGGCGGTCAACAGGCCACTACGAGTGTAGAACTTGATGACCTGATCGCGTTTGACCCGCCCAAGCTCCCACAGAGTATGAGCGGCGGCCAGAGTAGCATGTCCGCACAGATCGACCTCCATCACCGGCGTAAACCATCGGAGATGGAAGCCGTCGTTCTTGGGGTAGAGGAAGGCCGTCTCCGATTGGTTGAACTCCATGGCCACGCTTTGCAGCCAGGCGGTGTCGGCTGTCCCCGCCAACAAGCAAACCGCGGCCGGGTTGCCACGAAAGGGTTGGGTCGCAAAGGAATCGACGAGTAGGCAGGGGACGGGCATGACACGACCTTCGACTCGGAGGGTTCGGCACTCGCAGCAGGCGGGGGAGCAGGCAGATCCAGCCCCGATTATACCGGCACGCGTGGACTTCGCTCAAACATGTTCCAGGTGGTAATGGCCTATTCAGCCAGCATTCAGCGCTAACTCACCCACCAGGCCATCACAATCAATCCCACGACCACTGACAACACGAGCACGGCAGCGGCGCCGATGACCACGAGGCGCAGCCAGCGCATCCGCGCCTCGGCGGCGGTCTCTTCCGCCTCGTCATCCTCAGCGTCTTCGATGGGAGCTGGGCCACGCCAACTCCCGGATGGTCGCGGGGCCCGGCGCGGCGTCCGCCGTGCCTCTTGTTCCTCGCCAGCGCCGTGGGTCGGCTCGACCCGGCGGGCAGGAGCATCGCGGCGGGGGTCTTTTCGGGGCTCTTGTTGGTGCGGCGTGTTGATGGCAGCCTGGGGACGCCCCAGGCTCGGCCCCGATCCCAGGTCGGCCCGCGCGTAGGCGGCGGTAGGCTGATCCGAGAGCCAGGCCCTGAGCTCCGCCGCCATGGCTTCGCACGAGGCAAAGCGATCGCGGGGCTCCTTGGCCAAGGCGCGCATGCAGATATCCACCAACACTGGGTCCAGGTCGGGCTTGTGATCGGTGGGCGGCGGGGCCGGCTCCTGCAAGACCTGATAGACCACGCGGGCTAGTTGCCCCTCGAAGGGCACATGGCCAGTGAGCAGTTGATAGAGCACGACGCCGACGCTGTAGAGATCGGAGCGGGGTCCGATCGCGGCGGTGTCGCCCCGTGCCTGCTCCGGTGCGGTGAAGGCAGGCGTGCCGAGAAAGGCGCCATGCTGCGTGAGCCGGGCACCATCGCCTTCGTTCCAACTGGCGAGGCCAAAGTCCATGAGGTGGACCCGATCCTCGACGTCGACCATGATGTTGCCTGTCTTGACGTCGCGATGCAGAACGTTCTGGCGGTGGGCAGCGGCCAGGGCTTCGAGCAGTTGGATCGTCCAAAAAGCAGCCCGACGGGGCTCGATGCCCTCGGCCGGGATGCTTCGGTCCAAGGCTTCGCCTTCGATGTAGGCGGCAACGAGGAAGTAGTTGTCGCCATGCCGACCCGCATCGAAGACGGGGACGATGTGGGGGTGGTGCAGGCGGGCCGCCGCCTTGGCTTCGCGCTGAAACCGGCTCACCGCTTCCGGTGAGTTCACCACGTCCGTGTGGAGCAGTTTGACCGCGACCGTCCGCTCCAGATGCAGGTCGTAGGCCTTGTAGACCAGCCCAAAGTTGCCCTTGCCCAGCACCTCACCGAGGCGGTAGCGGTTGGCGACGACCTCGGCGTCGACTTGCGTTGACGTGCTCGGATCATCGGGCAAGGGTGCCGCGAACAGAGTGGAAAAGGGAGCGGGAAACTCCTGAGGCGGCGCCGGGGGCATATCGTGGAAGTCGGCCAGCGGCTCCATCGGTGTGGATTCCACGGCCGAGGCCGTCGGAGGCTGGGCCACGAACTGCGGAGCCGGTGCGTCTTCCTCGGACGGGACAAGCAGGAACTTGGTCCCACATGCCTTGCATCGCGCTCGGCGCCCCCTCAGCTCGTCCTCCACCGTGGTGGATCGTCGGCATTCGGGATTCGGACAACGGACCTTGAAAGGCATCTACGTTGCCCTCAACATCGAGCCGCGAATCACCATCGTAGCACCGGACGCGGGCGATGCAAGATGTTACCTCCAAGCCCTTTGAAGCTGCGGTGAAGATCTCGAACCAGCCTCTTGACCGAGCGGGGCCCGCTACTCCCTCTTCGGACCCACACATCGAAATGTACCATATCTCAATCCTTCCATTCAACCTTCTCTTGATGATCGCGGCGGAACAGGGCCCGCAGCTTGCGGTCGTCCATGCCTTCCTTCCTGAGCTTTCGCACCTTGCCGTCCGCGAACAGGACCTTGAAGGAGTGGTGCCACGTCGGCACGAGCGCGTCCACGAGCGGCTGCTCACTCGCGAGGTCCAGGTCTTCAGGCTTGGTCCACAGGACGCCTTCATCGAAGCCGGTCCTCTCCACGAGCAGGGCGATGACGGACGGCCCTGCTTTCAGGTCGGCCTCCTTCGTCTGGTGGCGTGCGTCCAGGATCACGCCCGGCCCCATGCCCGTGACGTAAGGCGTCAACATCCTGGAACGTTCCCCGCGATTGAACTCGCGGCCGTAGGCGGCGGGCTTGCGGGCCAGCAGTCGCTTGTTGTGCGGGCTATGCCACGGCTCGTCCAGTTTGAATTGCTTGTAGAGTCCCTCCTCGCCGAGTTGCGGGAGGATGAGCACGCGCCAGGAGAGAAGCGGCTCGCCTTCCGGGCTGAGCGAGGCCGCGGGGGGAAAGTGGCCATGCTCATCTCGATAGCGGATGATCGCCTGGTAGAGGCGGTCGAGCTTGGGGGCTTCGGCCTCCGAGTCCGCGCCGCCGATCGTGGCCCCGACCGATTCGAATGTCCCTTGGGCCCGCGTACCCAGAGTAGAAATGGCAGCGAGCGCCATCATGATATCAGCACCACCGAAGGCCATGTTGGCCGCCCGACTCAGGTCAACCTCCAGACGACTACCTTTGCGATCGAGTTTGAGTTTGGCCAACTGATCATCAGCCTCACGCAACCAGGCCAACCCCAAGAGACTGGACAGGAGGAAGGGAGTCTCTACCTGGCGCTGATTCCGAACGCCATCCACTTCTTGCAAAGCGGTGGCCACGGCGGCTCGGCCCATCTCCAGGAGCTTGCGAGCCGCGTTCAAGCCGGCGTCGGCATCCGCCTCGTTGGCGAAGGACAGACTCAATTGCGCCTGCCAGCCGGCTTCCGAGCGATCGACTCGCAGACTCACCGTCTGGGTCTTGTGCAGGCCCCGCAGGTCCGGCGGTAGCTCGGATTCCGGGGCCATTGCCCGCAGTTGCTCCAGATTCAAGCCGGCCACAAACATGGCCGTGGTAGCCGTGGCCGCCAGACTCTCTGCCATCGGGCCATCGCCACCCGACCGCTCCTTGGCCAGCAATCCAGTCACGCTCTCCTCGGA
>CALLZJ010000222.1 GCA_937858435.1 uncultured bacterium | reverse complement strand
AGGTAGTTGCCGAACAGTTGGCCATTCTCATCGGGGCTTTCCGGCCGGACTTCGATGCCGTCGAGAGCGCGACCGAAGTCGGCGATCATCTCGTTCTCTTTCTCGCGCCGGAAACCCGTACCGTGGTTCAGAATCGTGAAGACTGCCATGCCGCACCTCCTGGTTTGCCTGCGTTGCCGCTTAACGCTTGGGCTTGATATCTAGAAAGTGCAGGGCTGGCCACAATGTCTCATGCGATTCGTCGGAATCCCAGGCCGCATTCGCAAGCTGTGTCCAGGCTAGCACTTACGGGTTCAAGTTTGAGTGATATTTCAGCTTAGCGCCGGGGCGCGAGGGTGGCTGTGACCGGAAAATGGTCCGAAGGAGCCCGGCCGGCGCGGGCAGTCCGATCGATTGCGGCCGCCGTCGGCTGCCAGTGCGGCGAGCAGGCAATCCAGTCGATCCGGTCGCCCCGAATGTTCTGCGGCTTGAACGCATGGAAGGTGGCTTCGTCGGGGCTCCGCTCCGGGTGAACGGCACGGTAGGTGTCCACGAGCCGGGGCTGCACTTCGTCATCAAAGATGGCGCGATAGGGTGGGCTCCCCTCGGCACAGTTGAAATCGCCCGCCACGATGACGCTGCCATCACCCGCCAGTTCCCCAACCCGCCGCCGCAGTAAGCGAGCCGACTCGAGCCGGGCTTCCCTCCCCCGATGGTCGAAGTGGGTGTTGAAGAAGTAGACGGGCACGGCGTCGGGCCGCTTCTTATCCTGGAGCTTGACCCACGAGACGATCCGCGGCAGGGCGGCATCCCAGCCCTTGCTCCCCACTTGCTCCGGCGTGGGGCTCAGCCAGAAATGGCCGCCGTCCAGCTTGGCGAAGCGGTCCGTGTTCCAGTACATGGCCGCCATCTCACCCTTCTCAGCGCCGTCGTCGCGCCCCGCCGCCCAACAGGCAAACTTGGGCAGCCGCTCGGAGAGCCAGTCGCGCTGCATGGCCAAGGTCTCCTGCGTACCCAAGAGATCGGGCCCATAAGCCTGGATGGTCTCCAGGAGCAGCTCGCGGCGTTTGAGCCAATGGTCGTCGCCGTCGTTGGCCGTGCCATAGCGGACGTTGAAGCTCATGACCTTGACGGCCAGTTCGTCCACTCCTTCGGGATGCGAGCCCGCGGCCGCCCCGACCCAGGCCAGCACCAGAACCAGCATGGACATCGCCGCATTGCGCATCGTCCTCGCTCCCCGTCGTCGCATGGAACGGACCCGTCTGAGCGGCAGAGGCCGCAGGGTGATTCTAGTTCACCACCCACGACGGCGGGAGGGCCCCGGCGAGATCAACGGCAGCGGCACCAGACGAAGAGGGGGAGTCTGCTTGAACTGTAGCGCTGGGGAAAGTAGAGTTGCGGCACGGGAGCGAGGCGGATGGGGAAGCTATGGTCTTTGCTAGGACTGCGAGCCGTGCCCCGCGTCAGAAGAAGTGAACTGCATGATCGCTGGCGCCAGTAGAAGGAGAGATCGCCAGAAAATGCCGGTTAACCCATCGGAAGCGTAGCGGGCTTTGGCGGAAGATACAAGTGCATAAGGCGGACCCCGGTTCTTCCTTATTATCGTTAGACCTCGGGGAAGCCGCTGCCCCGGGACTGACGCGATGCTCAGCGGCGGAGGCTGTATGATGCGTGTTGTGTATTTCGGCCTTGGTATCGGGATGGCGCTATGGCTCTTTCTGTGCCTGGCGCCTTCGGCCTGGGGTGGCTGATGGCGCTGCTTACAGGCGCATGACCGTGCGAGCGCGGATAGCTGGGGGCGGGCGCTGAGGAAAGTAAAGTTGCGGCAAGGGAACGAGGAGGAGTGGGTTCGTTCCGGCACGTCGCCCTCCGCGAGGGGCCGGTCGAGAGCCCCCCCGAACTCCCCCGCGCGCTGTCCGAGCCGCACAGTTCGCTTCCACCGCTGCGGTACTTTAGGTCGGCGGCCCGAGAGCGAGCTTTTCGAGGCGGTCAAGGTCCGCCCCCCGAGCCGGGGCGGTGGGCCCTCGCCGTAGGTAGGCCGCGACCCGTCCCCCTGACACCCGCCTAGCCTCGGATTACATGGAGCCGGGGCC
>CALLZJ010000221.1 GCA_937858435.1 uncultured bacterium | reverse complement strand
TCTGGAAGGTGCCAGCTGCGGATGTGCGCACACTGGTGATGGCGCCCCGCAGGCGTACCGTCACGTCGGCCAGGGGGGTGCCATCGGCTTGAGCGCGAACGGTGCCGGACACCGTTCGTGGTTGTGCCTGGAGCGGTCCTGGTGCCACCAGCAGCAGAACCGTCGTGAGAAAACCGAACAGTGCTCTCATGACCTCACCTCGTTGTCCGAGTCAGATCACGGGCTCCGACCGGGAGATTCGGGAACGGCGCCCGGAGGTCCATGCACCCTTCGCCCTGAAGGGGTGCCCACGAACCTCCGGTAAGGTGCCAGTCGAGGGGCAAACCGATCATGAGCCCTGCTGGAAGGTTCCTTCACGAAGCCTCGGCACGATTTGTCGAGTGCAGACAGCAGGACTTCGAGTGAAGTTCGGGGCGCTGCGACTACTCGATCAGTGAGAGCCAGAGCCGATCGAAGGTGGCCCGGACCGCGCCGACGGGCGTGCCGCGAACCAGTTGCAGTTCGACTCCTTCCAGCATGGCGGTCAGGGCCAGCGGCGCAGCCAGCGAGTCGGGTGGGATGCCCAGGCAGAGGGCCATTGCGGCATGCAGGTCTGCCGGATCGCCCGGCCTGCGGCTGGGGATGCCGTGACTGGCCAGGGCCAGGGCGGCCGCTGTCGTTCCCATCGCTGCGTCGTCAGCGATGACTTGCCAGAGCCGATCGATGCCTGCGGTGCCACGCGTCCCGACAGCCTGGAGCCGGCGTTGGGCTCTGATGGCCGCGATCCGCTCACCGGTCTCGAGGAGTAAGGATGCCTTGGTCCCGAGGTAGTGAATTACCAGTCCCTTGGCACAGCCAGCCGCCGTTGCGACCTGCTGAAGCGACCATCCCTCCAGGCCGGCGGCCGTCAAGGTTCTGACGGAAGCGTCGATGATGTTGTCTCGCATAGCGTTGACGGGTTGGGGAGATTCTAATCTGAACCAGACTGACCGGACGGTCAAGGTGGTTCGTGTACGAATTCAGCTCAAGCCTGAAGGCGAATCGCAGCACTCTTTTTTGTCCGCCCGTGCTGTTCTGGGTATCTTGTCGACATCGTCTCTGTTCGAAACCTTTTGCAACGTATCGACGTTATCTCAACCATGACGACGAACCCGTCTTCTCCGCCAATGCCTTCGGTGTTCTCACCCCTCGCGAAGACATTGCTCGACGCTTTTGCAGAGGGCGTGGTGGTGTTCGACACCCAGGGTAAGGTGCTCTATGCCAATGAGCACGCCCGAGATCTGGGACTCGATTTCAGCCAGACATCGCGGGAACTGATGCCGCAGCTCGCCGAGCTGGGCGGGAGGCTCAAGCCACTCAAGGTCGGCACCATCGATCTTGGCGAGGCCATGTTCCTGCCTGGCACGGTCGGACCCAAGACCCTCGCAGAGCGGGAAAAAGAAGCGATCGTCCGCTCCCTCGACGCCAACGGATGGCGCCTGGCCGAAACGGCCAAGAGTCTTGGCATCAGCCGAACCACCCTGTGGCGCCGGCTGCGCGCCTATGGCCTCCACCGCGATGGCCGGAGCAAGTGGGCCCAGGCCTCCTGAGCTCCACAGCAGGATGCATTGAAGTCACAGGCCGCCCGGATCAGCCCTCGATTCGGGCGGTCGCCTTTAGGGTCCGATTGGCCTAGCTTCCCTTCCGTATGCGTCTCTGGTTTCTTGGCCTGGCCGTGGCGGCCGGTGCGTGCGTCAAGCCGGTCCCTCCGATCGAGCGGGGGACCGGCCTTGTTTCCGTCGAATGGGACGGGGTAGCTCAGGGCGGCAACACGGCCCGGGCCGAAGGGCTCTGGTGTGCTGCAGACTCGCTACTCGAGGTGCTGGCCATCAAGAACGATTTCGGGGTCGGCTTTACCGTCCTGCCGGTCGACACCCTCGCGCCGGCTCAGCACCCGATCGTGGCCGGGTCGATTCCGGTCGGCTGGCGGCCGCTGGCCTTCGGCGCCCTGCGATGGATTTCCGACACGGCCCTCCGCGGCTACGAAGCCACCGGTGGGACGGTCAACGTCACGGCGGGCCCGGCCGCCGGCAACTTGGGGACGCTCGGCTTCC
>CALLZJ010000220.1 GCA_937858435.1 uncultured bacterium | reverse complement strand
GGGGGGGGGGCGGGCCGCCGCCCCCCCCCGGGGGAGGGGCTCGGGCCCGAAAACTTTGGGTTCTCGTATTTCTCTTTTGTGGGGTCGAACGGCTGACGACGGAACCGCCACTGGCCGAGACGCCGGCGGGCGGAGCCACGCCGTAGAAACCACGCTGGCGCGTGCAAGGCAAACGCAGACTCGACCCGGAGATTCGCTATGGCTGCGAAGTTGAAGATCGATCAGGAAATGCTGAAGAAGCACCGCTTCTGGTTCTTGATTCCGGTGGTGGCACTGGCCCTTCTCATCGGCTGGATCTGTGTCCTGGGGGTGCGCAGCGATGCTGCCACCAATTTCCAGGCCGCCAAGTCCATTGACGACCAGTTGCGCAGCCTTCGCTCCAACCCGGACAAACGCAACCAGATGTGGCTGGACGGCATTCGCGCCAAGAAGATGGAGTCGCAGGAACAGAAGAACCGTCTTTGGATTGCCGGCTTCGACTCGCAGAACCAGGTGGTCCGCGAGGGGTCATTGCCGCCTCCCAGTGCCGGCGGCCCCGCGACCGACCTCTTGGCAGTTCTGCCTCCGATTCAAGAGATCCGCAATCCTCTCATCACCTGGCCGGAAGCGAGTGTCCGCCTCTGGGAGTTGCAGAACCTGAACCGCACCGTCCGTTTCCTGGACTTCGGGGAGTGGTTGCGCCTGGTCCCCGAGGAATACAAGGACCACTACCAGACGCAGTTCGACCGGGCTTTGGATGTGCTCCCTTGGTACAACGAGACATCGGGGCAGGGATCGGTTCGCGTCCTGGATGGCACCGGCAACCACCGCACACGGGCCATGGATCTGCTCGATCGCAAGACCTTCAAGACGGGCGTCGCTGTCCTCTCTGAAGAGGCCTGGGTATTGCAAGAAGACCTGGCGGTGCGCCGTGAGTTGCTGAAAGTCCTGGGCGAAGTCGTCGACCGCCGCGCCGAGATGCACCCGGAGTGGCAAGCCCTGGCAAGTCGACCTGCGGAGAACGCAACGGCCGCCGCAGCACCGGGCGGTGCCCCTGCCGCCGCAGCCACGCCGCCGCGGCCGACACGCCCCGCGAACGAGATCTCCCTCGATAGCAAGAGCTTCTACAACTACGTCTGGACCGCCGGGCTGGTGCCGCTTACCGAGACGGCCCGGGCCGAAGGGACCGCGGACGTCGACCCGAGCTTGGAACCTTGGCGCGGCTGGCGACTCGACCTCGAACTGGTCGCCGAAAATGACAAGCTCTCCCTCCGAGGGAATTCCACCAACCTGTCGGCCCGGCATGCGTTGCCCAAGCAGCGGCTCGCTGTCTACTTCATCGAGGCCGGTTCGCTCAAGGAAATGGACCGTCCTGTCATCATCGAGGACGCAGGCGACCTACCGGTCTCGACCTACAACGACGAAGGGGCTCTGGCCCGGGCTGCGGAGAAAAGCCTGGCGAGGGTGCCCGTCCCCACCGGGGCCCTACGCATCTCGCGCGTGACCCGCGCCACCGATGGCGACGTCCTGGATGCCTTTTATGGCTTCAACCGGGAATGGGTGCTCGAACTGGAACTGCGCGGCACCGCCAGCAACACCCGCCGTACGCTGACCGGGTCGCTCTTCAATCGCAGCGATCGCCGGCAACGCGTTCCGGCCTTCACCATGGTCCTGTCGGACGGCACAACGGATCAGCTCCCCGAGCGCGTCCGCATCCCGGTCGACGAACTGAACGCCAGCGCGCGCCGGGCCTTCAACATTGAACTCGAGAACCGAGCCGCCCTGGTCCGCGTCATCAAGTCCCTGAAACAAGAGCTTGACTGGCGCACCGTGCCGATCAAGCGCGTGGACCGGCTGATCGTCGGCATCGACGCCCAGAAGCAATCGGATCGGCTACGCGTGGCGGGGCTCGTGCCCTATGATTTCGCGGCCAAGGATCCACGCTACATCTGGAAGGCCGAGAGTCCGCCTCCGGGCGCGCCGATGGGCGAACCACCGCAGCCCCGGTCGATCTCGGCGAACCATGACATCGTTCTCAGGCGTTACTTGGAAGTGACGCCAGAGGTGCGCCGTCTGCCCATCACCTTGGTGTTGGTGGTCGATGCCGCCCATGCCAACGACATCTTGACGGCCATGTCCAATTCACGCCTTCGCTTCCAAGTGACCCAGGCTGTCTGGAACCGCATTCCCAGCCTGGGCCGGCCGCCCAGTCCGGCCGATGCCACCGCCAGTGACGGCACGGGAACTGGCACTCCTAGCGGCAGTGGCGGCGGCGGCGGCGGCTTCTTCGGCGGCGGCGGCCAGACCCCCCAAGGTGGCGGTTTGACTGGACGGGGCGGCGGCTCTCGGATCGGGGGCGGCGGCGCGGGCGCTCCGCCCATCGGCGGCGATGGCGGAACGCGCCCACCGGGATCGGCCCCTCCCACGACGCGACCGCCGGCCGGAGGTCCAGCCGGTGCTGACGGCCCGGCTCGGCTGGGCATCGCCGACGACAGCCACGTCGTCCAGATTCAGATCTACGGTCTGGTCACCCTTTACGAAAGCCCCGACGCCTTCAAGCGTCTCCAGGAAATGAAGACCAAGCGCTAGAGAAACGGCTCGGCCGCGGACCGCGGTTACGCAGGAGAAACACACATGGCCAAGAAGAAAGTCAGTCTCCAGATCGACTGGAAACAGTTGGCCTTGCAATATGGGGACAAGGTCGGACTGTGCGTGGCAGGCCTGCTTGCCCTGCTCTTGGTCGTCTTCGGCCTGACCTCGTCCGAGACTTTGCTCTCGGCCCAGGACATCGCCAAGAACAAGACCGATACGCAGTCGGCGGTCCAGCGCTTCCCGGTCGATCCCGATCGGCTCGAACCCGCCAAGCTGGAACCGGACCGGGTCAAGAGCGTCGAGCAGATCGCCGCCCTGTCCGAGTATCTGAAGAACCCCCTCCCCATGGGCGTGTTGACCACAGCCTTCCCTTGGGAGTACGTCGCACCGATCGACGATAACCTACGCTCCAACCCCGAAGCCCTGGCGGTGGTGGCCCTGACGGCCAAGCCCATCATTCTCTCGTACCGAGCCTATGAATTCCGCGAACAGGGCGGCAATCGTGAAGTGCTCGTGGCCCGGCCGGAGAAGCCGATCGAGATCAAAACCGATGC
This sequence comes from uncultured bacterium, assembly GCA_937858435.1. Taxonomy (GTDB): domain Bacteria; phylum Planctomycetota; class Planctomycetia; order Gemmatales; family HRBIN36; genus CALLZJ01. Next base: position 26,656 of record CALLZJ010000220.1, on the reverse strand, counting down.
CAGCGAGAAGGAACGCCGCGATCGCGCCAGCGGCGGCCGCTCCGGTGGTAGTGGCGGCGGCCCGATGGGTGGCGGCGGCATGGGCGGCGGCGGCCCCATCGGTGGTGGCGGCGGCATGGGTGGCGGTGGGCCTCTCGGTGGCGGCGGTGGTCGCGACCGCGGCCGGCCCGGGACCGGCGGTGCCGGCAGTTCGGGCGATCAGGAAGGCGCCGATGCCTCCGGCAACCGTTGGATCGGTCGCTTTGTCCCGGTCAAGGACGCTGCCGACGATCAGTGGGCCAATCACATTTGGCCCGTGCGGGCAGCCTATGTCGTCGGTATCTATCCCCATGCCAAGCAACTCGAACTGAACTCCCAGGCCCTCAAGGAAGACAAGGCCACGGTGCTGCCGTACTACAAGCGGCTCGAAATCCAGCGCCGCGAACTCGTTCTCAAGGGTACGCGGCTGCCCGACGGCTCCCTCGCTGCCGAGGATCTCGTCGTCATTGACGACGGCCGGGGCAGTATCTCGCTGCAGCCCGTTAGCTCGCTGCCCGAGATCACGAAGGATAACGAGGCCCATCTGGCCGGTTGGCGCATGGTGGATCGAACGGTCATATCCGATCGGCTCCGCCTGGCCGCCAGCGATGCCTTCCGGGAGCCCGATAGCATCGTCGCGGGGCTGCTGGCCTCGTGCCGCTTGCTGGTGCAGCGCCTGCCGGAGCCGGTTCGGGGCGAATATCCGCCCATCTACAACGAGATCCCCCAGTTCAAGGAGATGGTCGAGAAGATTAAAAAGGACAAGACCGTCATTCCGCCGCCCCGCCGCGATCCGCGGTTGGAGCGGGGCGTCGACGACGCCTTCGGGGATGAACCGCCGCCGCCGACCGATTCCGGTCAACAGCCGGCCGCCGGCGACACGAAGGAACAGGAATACGTGCCCGAGTATGGGCTGGTCCGCTTCCTGGACCTGGAGCTCGATGCCGAGGCCGTGGGCGGACGCACGTTCGAGTACCGCGTGCGGGTCGTCCTGGACAATCCGAACTTCGAGCGGCCCCACATTGTGGCGGTCCCCGAGTCGGCCCGCATCCGAGAAGTCCGCGGGGCCTGGAGTCCCTTGGTGCGCGTGACCTTCCCCAGCGACACCTACATCTTCGCGGATGAACGGCAGCGCCGGACGACGCGCCCCGACATCGCCGACACCTCGGACCTCGACAAGGTGCCGCTGCAAGTGCATGCCTGGTTGGGTCGGATCAGCACCGAAGGTGGCGCGGCCGCCGAGGAGCGCGTGGGCGACTGGTGGGTGGACCGCGTGCTCGCCAGCCGAGGCGAGTTCATTGGCCGCATTCCCAATGCCTACCTCGACCGGCAGCGCTCGCGGGGCAATGCCGATACGTTTGAGCAGCGGTCCGGCGAGGCATCGCTGATCGTCTGGGTGCCGACCGTGCCTTCCGATCCAAGCAATCCCACGCTCTTCGGCTTGGAGATGCTCAGCAAGGTGCGGACGCCGAACCTCATGACCCGCTATGTCCTCGTCGACTTTGAGGGCGGGGCCCGTCTCAATTACCGCCCGCCCGGCAGCAATACGACCTTCCGGGAAGACGTGCCGGCGGAGATCCTGGTGCTCGATCCGAGTGGCCGACTCTTCACCCGCAGCTTGCTGGCCGACCGCGACCATCCCGAGCGGAAGGAACGCTTCACCCGCTGGGATCGTTGGTTCAAGACTGTGAAAGAAAAGTCGGAGCGCAACAAGCCCAAGGATGATCAGCCGCGGCGCTAGCTCGCACCTCGAAGCTCGCAAGGGCCGTCGACCGAAAGGTTGGCGGCCCTTCCCATTGGGGAAACGGGCCAGGGGGCTTGAAAAAGCCGGGCAGGAGGCGAGAATGGCCATTGAGACTCAATCTCAACTGGCTGGGTGCTCTCATGCCACGGACGCCCCTCACCGTCTTCGTCTGCACGCACAAGCACTGTCGCAAGGTCTGGCGGCGTCTGCCCAGGGGCGGCAGCCACGGACCCGACCTGGAGAGCTTGGCCCAGGAGGCTGGGCTTGAAGTTCGCCTTCAGGTCGTGGAAACCGAGTGCATGGATCGCTGCGACGACGGCGGCTGCCTCTTCCTCGCCGGCCCCGCGGGTGCTCGTTGGGTAACCGGTCTGGACGATCGGCACGGCTGTGCCCGCCTCCAATCGGCCCTCCGCTGTGCGGTTCAGGCCACCGTCGAGCCCACCGGCGCCGTTGGACCGCCGCTTCCACTCCGAGAGCACGTTGTGCCTGCGCTGCATGAATAGCCACGCAGCCTGCCGTTCACTAACCCTAACCTCTGGTGTGCTCCACCCGCTTCTCCACCAGAGTGCCCGCCGTGCTCCGCTTAACGCTCGTCCTGACCGGTCTCTTCACCCTGTCCGCCTTCGCCCTCGCCGATCTGCCGGCCGACATCGCCCTGCTCCGGACGGCACCGGGTGAGAGTCGCGAAGACGTGCAACTCCGCGCGGCCTGGCAACGGCTGGTCGCAGCAGGACCGACCCAATTGCTCCCGATTCTGCGGGGCCTGCCGGGAGCGACGCCACGAGGCGCCAACTGGCTGGTCACGGCCGCTCAGGCGATCGCCGCTCGGGAGTTCGCTGCGGGCCGGACCGCTCTGCGGGCCGAGTTGGAGGCCTACCTTGCCGATCGCCAGCAGGACGGGCGTGGGCGGCGGCTCGTCTACGAATGGCTGGTGGAACTCGATCCCACCCTGCGCGAAAAGCTCCTGCCCACGTTCCTCGACGACCCCAGCCTGGAACTCCGCCGCGACGCCGTGCAGTTTCGCTGGGAGCAAATCGACAAGGAAGTGGCCGAAGCGGAGCGGACCGCCGCCTATCTGGCCCTGATGCCTTACGTCCGAGAGAAGGAGCAAGCGGACAAGCTGCTCAAGCTCATCACCGCGGCGGGCGGCACCTACGACCTCGCCGCCCACTTCGGCTACGTCACTCAGTGGCGGGTCATCGGGCCATTCGACCACACCGGCGTCAAAGCCTTCAACGTCGCCTACCCACCTGAAACCCAGGTCGAGTTGACCGCGTCTTATCCGGACAAGGATGGCAACCAGGCCGCTTGGAAGCCGGTCGCCGCCAAGGGTACCTACGCCACCGTGGACCTGAACGCCCCGCTGGGCAAGGTCAAGGGGGCCATCGGCTATGCCGTCGCCGAGGTGGAGAGCGCCCGCGAACAACCGGTCGAGATTCGCGTCGGCTCGGTCAATGCCATCAAGATTTTCCTCAATGGGGAGTTGCTCCTCGCCCATGAGGAGTATCACCACGGCGCCCACATGGACCAGTACGTTGGCCGCGGTCGGCTCAAAGCGGGCAAGAACCTCGTGCTGCTCAAGGTGTGCCAAAACGAACAGACCGAGTCCTACGCCACCATCTGGGGTTTCCAGTGCCGACTTTGCGATGCGACCGGAGGCGCGGTGCCGTTCACCGTGGCCCCGGTGGGTGCTCCGGAAACGCCGCCGGCCAACGAGCGCTGATCTGGCCGGACCGCCACGCCTCGTCCCTCATCCACTCTTCGGGATTCGACCATGATTCGCCACTTCGCACTGGCCGCCCTCTTGGCCTTTATCCCTTGGCTCGCAGCCGAGCCGAACGATTGGCCTCAATTCCGCGGGGCGGACGGGACCGGCGTCATCGCCAATCCCTACCCGACTTCCTGGAGCGGCAGCGAGCAGGTGGCCTGGAAGGTCGGCCTGGCCGGACGGGGGCTCTCGGGCCCGGTCGTGGCGGCCGGCAAAGTCTTCGTCACAAGCTGCGCCGGCCGGCAGGAGGACCGCCTCATCGTCCAGTGTCTTGATGCCGCCACGGGCAAGGAGCTCTGGCAGCGTCAACTCTGGGCCACGGGCAGCACTGCCTGCCATCCTTCCTCGTCGATGGCGGCCCCGACTCCCGTCGCCGACGCCGAACGCGTCTACGCCCTGTTCGCCACGGGTGATCTGGCCTGCTTCTCCCATGCCGGCGACCTGCTCTGGTACCGGGCCCTGTGCCAGGACGTTCCCACCATCACAAATCAGGTCGGCATGGCCTCTTCGCCCATGCTCGCGGATGGCATGCTCATCGTGCCCATGGAAAACGTCGGGGCCGACTCCTTTGCGGCCGGGATCGACGTCCGCACGGGTCAGACGCAGTGGCGCGTCGAGCGTCCCCGGGAAGAGAACTGGACCACGCCGGTCGTGGTGCGGCGGCCCGAAGGTTGGGAAGTGCTCCTGCTCTCAGGAAACAACTTGGCCGTGCTCGATGCGGCCACTGGGAAAGAAAAGTGGCGCTACGCGGCAGAGGGGCTGTCCACGATTCCCTCGGCGATTGTGGGACCGGACGGCATCCTGGTGCCGGGCGGCCGCGCTGGCGAGCTGGTCTTGGTACGCCCCAGTGGCGATGGTCAGCCCGCCGTCGCCTGGCGGCAGCGGCTCCGGACCCGGTACGCCACGCCGCTACGGCTCGCGGACAAGGTCTATGCCATTACGGCCGCCGACGTGCTCCAGTGCATGAACGCTCAGTCCGGCGAGGTGGTCTGGCAACTCCGCCTCAAGAACGGGCCCTATGCGGCGTCGCCCCTGGCCGCGGGTGGTCTCATCTACTGCCTCAGCGAGAAGGGGCTCTGCACGGTGGTGCGGCCCGGAGCCGAGGCGGAGGTGGTGGCGTCCAATCAGATCGACGACGTGTTCATGGCCACGCCGGCTCTGGCGGGTGGACACATTTTCCTGCGGGCGGAGCGCACGCTCTACTGCATCGGTGGCCGCTGAGCGCCGACCGGCTCCGAGCAACCATGGCAGACGTTCCCGAACTACTGGCCCCAGCAGGCGACTGGGAGGCGCTCCGCGCCGCCGTCGCCAATGGGGCGGACGCGGTCTACTTCGGTCTGGAACAGTTCAATGCCCGGCACCGCGCCGCCAACTTCACCACGGCCGAGCTGCCCGAGGTCATGGCCTACCTGCATCAGCGGGGCGTGCGCGGCTACGTCGCCTTCAACATTCTCATCTTCAGCACGGAATGGCCCCAGGCGCTGGCCGCCCTCCACGCCATTCAGGCCGCGCGGGTCGACGCCGTCATTGTCCAGGACCTGGGGCTGGCCTGGCTCATTCGGCAGTGCCTGCCCGAACTCCACGTCCATGCCTCCACGCAAACGACGATGACCGAGCCGCGCGGCATCGAATTGCTGCGGCAACAGCTCGGCATCCAGCGTGTCATCCTGGCGCGCGAACTGGCCCTTGCGGACATTCAGGAGATTCACCGCCAGACCCCTATGCCGCTGGAGGTTTTCGTCCATGGGGCGCTCTGCGTGGCCTACAGCGGCCAGTGTCTGACCAGCGAGGCCCTGGGTGGACGCTCGGCCAACCGCGGCCAGTGTGCCCAGGCTTGCCGCATGCCGTACGACATGTTGGTCGACGGCGTCCAACACGACCTGGGCGATCGGGCTTACCTCCTCAGTCCCGGCGATCTGGCGGCCTATGACCTCGTGCCGGACCTGGTCGCGGCCGGCGTCTGCAGCTTCAAGATCGAGGGTCGGCTCAAGGGCGGCCCGTATGTCGCCGCCACCTGCCAGACCTATCGGGCCGCTCTCGATGCCGCCCAGGCGCAGCAGCCGTTTGCGCCCACGCCAAGCCAGCGGCACGACCTGGAACAGACCTTCTCCCGGGGTCTCTTCCATGGCTTCTTGCGCGGTGTGAATCACCAGCGAACCGCTCCGGCACGATTCCCGAAGCATCGCGGCGTTTGCCTGGGACGGGTCGTGGGAACCACTGGCCGGGGCGTGCTCATTCACGTGGAGAACGAACTGCTGCCCGCCGAGGAACTACTGCGGCCCGGCGTCGGATTGCTGATCGACGAGAGCCGACCCGAAGAGGACGAGCCCGCCGGCCATGTCCTCGCCGTCCATCCCCGTCCCGGCCAGCCACGGCACTTCGAAGCGATCTTTCGCCACGAGGATGTCGACCCGCGCCGGGTTCACGTCGGCTCCCTGGTCTGGAAAACCCAGGATCCCCAGGTGCGACGGCGACTGGAACGCAGCTATGCTCGTGATCTGCCTGTCATCAAGCGCCCCCTGTCGGTGCGCGTCACTGGCAGTTTGGGCGGCCCTCTACACCTGACGTTCACTTTGAACTCTGGGCAGAGCACCACCGTGGAATGGCCTGGCCCCCTGGCTCAGGCACGCACCCAACCCGCCGATGCTGACTTCTTCGTCCGCCAACTCGATCGTTTGGGAGATACTCCCTTCACCCTTGGTGCGGTCGAGGTCGAGTTGCCCCCGGGCCTGATGGTTCCGGCGAGCATCGTGAATCAGTTGCGGCGCGAAGCCGTGACTCGGCTCGAAGCAGCCGAGGGCTCGACTTCATCCGAGTCCATCGACGTTCAGCCCTTCGCGGAGCCTGCTAAGGTGTTGGACCGGCTGCGGGCCGAGGCACGTCGTCTGGCCTCCCCGCCCCCTGCTCCTGAGCCGCCGCGCCTGGCTGTGCTCGTCCGCAGCCGGGAACGGCTTGAAGCGCTGGCCGTGGCGCCTGAGACGGGCCGGCCCGATCTGGTCTACTGCGATTTCGAGGATGTCCGCCGCTACCGGCAGGCCGTGCAGATCGCCCGGGCCGCGGGGCTGCCCATTGGCCTGGCCACGCTGCGGGTTGTTAAGCCCAAGGAGGAGAGTTGGCTCCGGCTCATGGTCAGCTACCGGCCCGACGGCATCCTGGCGCGGAATCTGGCGAGCATCGCCTTCTTCCGTGACCACGCTCCGGAGTTGCCGCTGGTCGGCGACTTCGCCCTGAATGTCGTCAACGAGTTCGCCGCCGCCTGGCATGCCCAACTCGGTCTCACCCGCCTGACTCCCGGTTTCGATCTCAACTGGGAGCAGTTCCAGGCCCTGATGCGCGCGGCCGATCCCGCCTGGTTTGAGCCGGTCATCCACTATCACATGCCCATGTTCCACATGGAGCATTGCGTGTTCGCGGCCTTCCTGTCGACGGGGGCCGACTGGCGCGACTGTGGCCGACCGTGCGACCGCCACCGCGTCGAACTCCGCGGCGAGCAGCAGGCCGCTTTTCCCGTGCTGGCCGACGCCGGCTGCCGCAACACCGTCTACAACGCCCTACCCCAATCGGCGGCCGAGTTCCTCCCCGCCATGTTGCAACTGGGCCTGCGCCACTTTCGGATCGAGTTGCTGCGCGAGAGCGCTGCCGAGGCCAGCCAAGTGATCGGCCTCTACCGCCAGGTCCTCGGCGGCACCGCTCCCGGACGCGACGTGTGGCGAGAGCTACGCTCGCTCCACCAACTCGGCGTCACCCGCGGCACGTTGCGGCTGCTGTAGTGCCTGCTGTACTTTCCGTTGGCCTAGAGGAACGCAGTACCGAGCTCACCACGGAGGGCCCTCGGTCGCTGCACCCGAAAGTCGGCCGGGCAGACAAACGCTGGCATGGGCCGCCGCGGCACCGTGTGCGGCGGTATCCGCTGAAAGAAGGCCTGCGCCTGGAAAGCGTTCTGGGTCTGCTGCCAGAGTTCAAGCTGGTCAAGGTAGGGCAACAGACGCGTTTGCCAGCCGACATATGGCATTGGGCTGTTTCTGCTGCCACAGCCTGCAGGCCAGTACCCCTAGTCGGCATGGTACTCGGCCAGGGCGCGGCCCAAAGTCCTGAGCTTGCCCAGGCACGCGACCCTGTCCAGCGTGCCGCGGACACGCTGGATCGCTGGCACTGTCAAGGCGAGCAGCGTCCCCAGGATGCCCAGCACCACCAGCAATTCCACCAGCGTAAAAGCCAGCCGGCGCGCCATCGGTTTATTACTTCTTGTGGGTAGCGGCCTAAGAACAGTCCTTCTTGCCTGGGAACGTCACACCGCAATCCGTTTCCTGCAGATTGAGATTGTCCGGACAGAAACAAGATGGACTAGTGCCGCCGGGCGGGACCCCCCACGTGCAATTACCCAGCATCACCTTGCCGCACTGGTTGATCGGACCGGAACCGCCCCAAGTACACGACTGCATTCCCAGAATGCAGCCGCGGTACCTGCATCCACACCGCTTGCTCGCCGCGGGTGGGTTTGGGAGTGGAGGGCCCCTTGCTCACACAGCAGGTTGGCACGGCGTGGCGAGTAAGCACTCGTGGCAAGCCGACGGCGGGGTCGGGGTTGGTGTCGCTCACACCCGACGATGCGAACCCGCCTCCGAGTTGATAGGGTGAGGGCAGGTCGCCGACCTGACGGTCGAAGGTACGCGCTGACTTCAGATTGGCGGTCAGCCCGTCAGACCCGGTGGGTGCCGAGGGATCGATTGCCGGGGTTATCCCAGGGCTGGCCACGCTGTCCGCAAGGCACGCCAGCGCTTCGCCAGCGCTGGCCACGATGTTCGCAGACATGCCCGCGCCGGGGTGAAAACTCCGAAATCACTCGCAAATCGGCATTCGGACGCCACTTGATGACGTCTGGAACCCCCGTGGCGACCCCCTGGAAGCCCCGTGGCGCAGCGTGGCGGACGCGCCCAGACGCCTGGCGAGCCCTGGAGACCCCTTTGTGAGATGCGTAGAAACCCCGTGGCGACCGCGTGGCGTGGCGTGCAGACACGTCTGGAGCCGCGATACGGTGCCGGGACGGGCTAGGCGGCGCGGCGGAGGCTGTCGATGACCCGTTCAAACTCGCCGTTGTTCTCGAAGTGGATCGCGATCTGTCCCTTTTCCGCGCTGCGGAGGTGGATGGCAACGAATGTGGCGTCGCCAGTGGCAAGGGAGCACGACCACGATACCACCGTGGCACGGCAATTTCTGGGTTCAATGCTCCCGACGCGGCTGTCAGGCGTCCGCGTGAACTTCCAGGCGCCCTGCGCGGACGGCCTGCGCAAAGCAGTCGTAGTCGCGTTCGACCTGGTCGGCGTAGGCGGTCGCGAACGCCGCGATGGCACCGTCGAAGGACTCGCCCGCCCCCAGATAGCCGCTGATGGCGGCCGCGTCGCCGGAACGGGCGTGGGCGCGCGCCAGCGTCATGCCGCACCAACCGGCGAAGAGAGCCATCTTGGCGGCGGTGAAGCGCTCGATCGTGAACTTGAGCTTCTTATCCCGCAACTGGCGAACGTAGTAATGCCGCCCGCCGCGATCCGTCGTCCAGCCGAGAAAGATATCGCTGGCGGCTTGCATCAGCCTGTGCCCGGTCACGACGCGCTGGCCGTGGTGGGCGAACGCACTCGGTCCGGCGAACGCCTCCAGAACCGATGCACGCGCTTCCTTGATTTGCAGGAACAGCGGATCGCGGGTACCCGCCGTCATCAACACAATGCAGCAGGTGGTCCCGACGCTGCCGACACCGACGACCTTGATGGCCACGTCCGCGACCGCGTAGCGGTCCAGCAGTGTCCGCTTCTCGACCGCGATCGAATCGTGGTAATGCGCATAGGCGTAGCGGACCCGATCGTAGAACTCGCCCTCGTCCCTTTCGAGATGATGGTAGATGTAAGGCGGATCGTCCTTGATGGTGGGAATCGTGCCGGAATCGTCCGCAAATCTGGGGAATACGTCTTCCACCAGGCACGTGTCTTTCGCCTTGTTCAGAGATTTCCGGAACTTCGTACGGATGTCCGTATCGCAGATATCGGCGGCGAGCGCGTCGGCCTCGACGTTCGCATACCAGACTTCCAGCGCCCGCATCCGGCTGAACATCGCCATGTGTTCGCGGTACGACCGCACGCAATTCCGCACCGCCTCCTCGGACTGGTCCGCCCGGTGGCCGTTGTTACGGCCCGCGAGGACGAAACTCGCGGCCAGGCGTTTCAGGTCCCACTCCCACGGAGCTGGCAGCGTTTCATCCAGGTCGTGAATGTCGAAAATGAGGCGACGTTCCGGCGTGGCGAAGCAGCGGAAGTTGCCCAGATGGGCGTCGCCGCTCACCTGGACGCGCAAGCCGGTTGCCGGCGTGCCCGCCAGGTCGGCGGCCATGTTGAGGGCAGTGCCGCGGTAGAACGTGAACGGCGAAGGCAGCATGCGGGCATGCCGGATCGGAATGAGTTCAGGAATCCGCCCCGTGTTGGCTTGCTCGATGAGCGAAACCGGGTCGGCCCGGTTCGGGGGCGGCGACCAGACGGCGTGTTCGCAACGTCGAACCTGCTTTCGCAGGGCCTTTCCGAGCGCGGCTCGCTCCGCACGTGGCGGCCTCGGCGCGAATGTCTGTCTGAAGTCCTCACAATCGGCCGCCGGAATATCGGACCGGCCTTCCTCAATCAGATCGCGTTGCATGAAGATTGCCTTGTGACTCAATGGAAGGGACACGCCAAGAGGGAGACGAAGGCGGCTTGCTTGAAGAGCCAAGCACTGGACCAATTTTGCCGTACCTAAACACCATCCGACGCCGTCTGGCACGGATCCGCTTTCTGCCCGACGGCTTCGCTAATCTCCGATGGAAACTACGCCCGGCAGGATTTGAACCTGCGACCTACGGTTTAGGAAACCGCCGCTCTATCCCCTGAGCTACGGGCGCATGGTGGGCTCAAGTTGGAAACCAAACCTACCCGGCTCGCGAACCGGTGCGGCTCGTGAGTTCTTGTATGGTAGGTGCCGCCTGGGCCATTCGCAAGCGTCAAGTCAGCAGGCCTACGACGTAGTACCAATGTCTCTCTTGTCAGGCTAAGTGTCTAAGTGTCCGGTGTTGCGCGGCTTCAACGGAAACCGGTTTCACGTCTCATGCGTCAGAGAACTCAGACAAAATGGGGCGGGTGTGGTCGATTTCCCCGGTCGGCCATTCGAACGGAGATAGAATTCAGTGGGCCGGGAGGATTGTCACTCTTCCCTGCCGTTCGGACCCGCTGTCGTCCGGAGCCTGATTCCCTCGGTTGTGTCTTGCCCGGACGCCTGACTTGTGCTAGAAGCTGCCGACTTTCTTCTCGCCAAAGGAGCCCAAAATGAGTCACGACACGCACGGGAGTCATCCCCACGTTCACAGCAAGGACTGCGGCCATACGCGCATTCAGCATGATGGCCATGTCGACTATGTCCATGACGGCCACCTGCATGCCGAGCATGACGGCCACTACGATGAGCACGCGATCCCCGTGAGTGCCACGAATCCGGAAGCCTGCGCTCCGGTGGCGTGCGGATGCGATCACACGGGCTGCGGTCACGAAGAAGTCCCGCACGGGAATCACAAGGACTTCATCGTCGATGGCCGGCTGCACCATCGTCACGGCGACCACTGCGACGACCACGGCCCGGTCAAGGTTGTGTAGTAACGCCGAAGGTCCGATCCGCTCGGGGCGCCGCGCTACTCCCGCCGCAAGGCTTGGAGTAGCGGCACGCGCAGAACGGATCGGAGGGCGGCCAGGCCGGCAAGCATGCCCACCACGGGCAAGAGAACGAGCATCAGCGCCAGGGGTCGCCAGGGAATCTGGCGACCCATTTCCATCCACATCGGGGCCACCGCGACGGCCGCGGCCACGACTCCGACCACCAGGCCTGCGAGCAGCATCACCCCCTGCTCCACCAGGGCGAGCCCGCCGAGTGTTCGGCGGGAGAATCCCAGCGCCTGCAGCAAGGCCCACTCCCCGATCCGCTCCGTGAAGTTCCGCAGCAGCACGATGGCCAATCCCAGGCTGCCGAGCAAGAGCCCAATGCCGCCCAGCACCTGAAACGTGCTGAGGTAGGTGTTCTCGACGGCCTGGAAGTTGGCGAGCCGCTCCGCCGCGGAGGTCACGGTCCAGCCGAAAGCATCGCCCAGGAGTTCATCGAGGGAATGGCGGGCCGCGGCCGACGCAGCCGTGGGGGCGTCGATCAGAAAGAAGCCAAACCCCGCCCGGCTCGGAAAATGCTGGCGGAAGTGGCGGCCCGCCATGAGCAGTTCGCTTTGCAGCATCGAAGAGTTCAGGAGCCCCACGAGCCGCACCTTGAACGGCTGCCCCGATTCATCTGCCAGTTCCCAGACATCGCCGATGTTCTTCTGAAGCACCCACTGGGCGGCGTGGTCGTCGGCCAGGATGGGCACGGCCTCGGTCGCCGGCCGGAGCAAGAGTCGCCAGGGGTTCTCGGTCTCGGCAGGCGTGGCGTCGCCCGGCAGCATGAAGCTAAAGCCGCCCCGCTCGATCAGCGCGTCCGGCACGCCGAGCAATCGGGGCTGACGGGGCGCATAGAGGTTCAGACAACTAACATCGTCCCCCGGTCGCAGGTGCAGTCCGAAGAGCTGCATCTCGCTTGGCCAGGGCGGCACATCGTCAGACCCGTTCATGGCGTCGGTGGCCAGTCGCTGCCAGCTTGCCGCATCGTCGGGGGACCAGGGCAAGGGAACGTCAGCCTCGCCGACCCAGGTGAATCCGCCCGTGCCGCCCGTCCGATCTTCCACGTCGGTGGGCGACTTGCGAAAGGCCTCCACGGCCAGGACGATGAAGACACCGCTAGCAATGAGCCCCGCGGTGAGCAGGCTACGGCTCGGACGACGAGCGGTCTGGGCGGCGGCAAAGCGCATGAGGCCGAGGAGCGGAACCCGGGCACAATCGCTCCGCCAGATCAGCCACCAGCGCAAGGCCGTCAATCCACTGACGAGGATCAGAAAGCCAGCCCCGAAAAAGAGTCCCGGCGCCTGGCTGGGAGGCACCAAGCGGCCCGCCATGGCGAGCGCCAGTCCCGCGCCGCCCGTAGCCAGGGCTAACGCCGCCGTCCGCCGCAGCGACCGGCGCGCGTCGACGGGTAGGTTCATCGCCGCAGCCACCAGCAGACTTTGGGGAGCCAGTGCCTGCCAGCCCCGCAGGGCCAGGCGGATCGTGGCCCAAGCGATCAGGAGGCTAAGCCCGAAGCCGATGAACACGCCGGGGCCGGGGAGGCGGCCAAGCGGCGTCGCCCAGGTCAGGACGTGGAACTGAAGGAAGGAACTGGGCAGCGAACCCGTCCAGCCCCAGCCGATCGCTTGGATCAACAGCCAGGCATAGCCCACGGCCAGCAGAGTACCCCCCAACGCCCCCGCCAAGGAGAGGATTAGCCCTTCCCGAACCAGGAGCGCTTGCACTCGGCGGGCAGGGATGCCCAAAGCAAAGTAGAGTCCGAGTTCGCGCTGGCGTTGCTCCAGGCGCAGCCGCACGAACAGCCCCACAAGCAGACCGGCCGCCAGGATCAGGAAGAAGCTGAAGCCGACGAACAGCCAGCCGAACAGTTGGGCGCGAATGGCGGTGGGAGCCAGCCCCTGGTGCTCGGCCACAAGCAACGGCTTCAGCGCGGCCCGGACGGTCTGTTCCAGGCTCTTGAGATCGGTCGGCGGCGCGGCTAGACGAATCGAGGTCAGGTCGCCATGCCGGCTCTGCCAGAGCTTGCGGGCCGTGGCCAGGCTCACGAAAGCACGCGGCGCCACACGCCATTGGCGATAGAAACGCTCATCCTTGTCCCGCACCCAGTCCGGATGCCACTGGGACTTCGGGAAGGGCGGCCGCCAATCGCGAATGCTCTGCCCCGCAAGGCCCGGAAACTCCGGGGTCAAGGAGCGATCCGCGGCTGGCCCCTGCAAAGGAACCACGCCAGCTAGCTTGAATGGTGTGGTCTCTTCACGCAGCGCCCGATCGGGCCCCTCAACGAAGTAGCGCAGTTCGGCCACGGCCGCACCCCGCTCGCGCTCCCAGCCACCGAGCGGCCAAAGGTCGGCAGCCATGGTGTCCGTGAGCAGAATTTCGTCATCCGCCAGCGCCGGCGCAGGCTGTCCGGTGGCATCCAGGAAAGGCCCCCAAGGTGCGGGCAACGTGGGGTCCAGCCCGCAGATGGTGGCATAAGGAGTGAAGCTGTTGGCTGCCTCTCCGAGCCAGATGAGATCGAAGGGCAAGGCCCCGTGTGCCAGCCGGGCCACGCTGGCCGCCACGGAGGCGACCAGCCCGGTGCGATGGTAGGTCACATTGGCCAGGTAGGTCAGCGTCGGCTGGGCCTGCCAGCCGTGCGTGCGCGCCGCCTCGGTGACCGCGGCCGCGGCAGCCGGTTCGATCAGCATCCGCCGGCTCGTGAAAGACAGGTAGCGGCTACCGGAGGCGTCGGGCTGCAGGTCGAAACCCATGTCTTCGAGCTGAGCCAATTCGTTCACGCGCTGCCGCCACCAGCCCTCGTCGTCGGCCAGCTTGGGAGCAGCGATCAGCAGACCATTCACCACGCCCTGCGGCTGCAAACCCTCATCGCGGAGCAGTCGCTGCAACGTGCTCAGGGCCACGTACACAATCCGTGGCTCGGCTTGCTCGGCGGCCAGGGAGAAGCGGCCCGGACCGGACATGGGCAGCACCTCGGCCACCCGCGCTGCCGGAAGCAGCACACCCTCCGTTGCCGTGCGTCGGCCGACAAAGGAATCGGCTGGAATCGCATGCGGCTGCTCGAGCCGCACTTCGACGAACTGCCCGACGTCGGCTTCCAGGTCCGCGGCCAGCACGGCATTGACGATCACTTCACCCCGCAAGCTGCGCTCCGGCAGGCCGTGCAGCGGCCAGTAACGCTCATCCACGGCGACGACTTGGACCCGCCCCGCCCGCCGCACGCCGCCGCCGTCGAGCCGATGGACCGCGCTGCCTCGAAGCATGATCACCGGCGCGATCCGGGACTCCGCCGCGGTAGTTGCCGCCGCCAGCCGGTCTGCCAGGTTCTCCGGGAAGAAGCGATCGCCCACGAGTGCCAGGTCGATCTGCCCCAAGCGGTCAATCGCCTGATGACGCAGACTGGCCTGCAGCGATTCCCCCACGAGCAGCGCGCCCACCAGCACGCTGGTGGCCAGGGCCACGCCCAGCACGACGCTGAGGTTGGCTCGCCCATGGTAGGTCAGACTGGCCCAGAGCAGCCGCCGCCAGCTCACGATCCACGCTCGCTTTCGAGCCGACCGTCCCGCAAGGCATGCCGCTGGGGAAAGCGCGCCGCCAGTTCCGCGGAGTGGGTCACGACCACCAGGGCCGCCCCTTCGGCCTGGCACATCTCCAGGAGCAGACCACCCACCTCGGCGGCACTCACGGCGTCGAGATTGCCCGTGGGCTCATCCGCCAGGATGACCAGGGGCTGATTGATCAAGGCACGGGCCACGGCGACGCGCTGCCGCTCGCCTCCCGACAGTTCCGCCGGTCGATGGTCCAGCCGCTCAGACAGCCCCACGCGCTGGAGCAAAGCCCGGGCGCGGTCGAGCCGCTGGGCCGCTTCCCCGCGCACCAGCGTCGGTACCAGCGTGTTCTCCAGCACGGTACACTGGGGCAAGAGGTGATGATCTTGAAAGACGAAGCCGATCTGACGATTGCGAAAGTCGGCTAGGTCGGCCTCGGCCAGCGTGAAAGGATCAATCCCCTCATACCGCACCGAACCCGCGCTGGGACGATCGAGTGTGCCCAACAGGTGCAGGAGTGTGCTCTTGCCCGATCCGGAAGGCCCCATGATCGCGGCGGCCTCGCCCCGATCGAGAGTCAAATCAGCGCCACGCAGGATCTCTAGTGGGACGCCGCGCGTGGGGAAGCTCTTGGTCAACTGGCGGGCTTGCAACAGCATAACCGCTCCAGCGCGAGGCCCGGACGACGCAGGCATCACTATTCACGTTCGAGAATCGCCCGAACCCGCGGCGGCAGCGGACGCGGCGCGAGGGGCTTCTGACCATGCAAGATGCAGCAGGCGGTGATGCGCCCGACGGCGACGACTTGATCGTCCTTGCTAAACTCGACGGCATAGGTGATCGACTTCTCGCCCAGCCGCTCGATCCAGAGCTTGGCGTCGAGCACGTCCTCAAAGAAGACCGGCCGCTCGAAATCGCAATGGGCCGAGACCCGCGGCAGGCCGTAGGTGACGTCATCCTCCGCGAAGATCACCGACAGGCCACGGGAGCGGAGGAACTCCTGCTCGACTTCTTCCATGAGGATGAAGAAGCGCGAGAAGTGGACGATCCCAGCCATGTCGGTATCGGCGAAGCCGATGGGCCGAGTCCGTGTACGAAAGACTGCCGACATGCCATGCCCCCAGGGACGAATCTCTAGCTAGAGTACGCCCCGAGCGTCGCTTCGCCATCGCTGAATCGGGTTCAGCGCAATCGGCGGACCACGCGCAAGTGCGCGAAGCCGGCGCTCGTCGCGCCGGCTTCTGTGTGTCGAACGAAGCTACTTCTGCATGAAGAAGAAGAGGAAGGCGAACATCGCCCCCATGCCGATCGCCATGGAAAGAAACATCGCCACGATGACGAACATGGCCGAAACGCCTTGTTGCTGCTGCATCACGGGCTGGTGGTAGACCGGATGGACGTCACCGGACTTGAGGGTCGCCGAGGCGTGCGGATCGGCATAGACCCCCTGCTCCCGCGACGACATTTTCACGGTCGAGCCCGAGTCGCGGGAGTTGAAGGAACTGGGCGTAATCGGCGGCGCGGCCGGCCCGCGCGCCCGGGAGCCCGTTTCCGGAATGGTCGGCCGTGCCCCGCTCTGCCGGAGCGGCGAACCGGACGCCGGCGTGGCCGGACCGCTCGGGACTTCAACCTTCGGACCACGCGCCCGCGAGTCGCTCGGGGCAGCGGGCGAAGCGCCGGAACGGCGCAGCGCATCGGGCACGGGACGCATGCCGCTGAGTCTGGCTCCGCTGGGACCCACTTGCGGTGCCACGGAGGGAACCATGACCATCGGCCGAAGCGTCACCACGACGTCGGAAATCGAGGCATAGCGATCTTCGACCCGCTTCTGCATGAGCCGCTCGACGACCGCCACGATCTCGTCCGGCGTGTCCGGTGCCAAATCCTTGATCGGCGTCGCGGTCTTGGTCTGGTGGGCCATCATCTTCTCGACAGCATTGTTGCCCGGGAAGGGATACTGGCCCGTCAGGCAGTAGTACATGATGCAGCCGAGGCTGTACTGATCCGACGCGAACGACGTGCTGGTCGGATCCATGATGCTCTCGGGGCTGGCACAGTCCAGGCCAGCGGCCAGCGTGTTGGCCGTGGACATCGTATCGACGACGGACTCGCCTTCGGTCTCGCGCAGCAGCGACCCCACGCCGAAGTCCAGGATCTTCACCCGGTGTTCGGGGGTGATCATGATGTTCGAGGGCTTGAGCAGGCCGTGCAGAATATTGCGTTGATGGCAGGCCTCGAGCCCCTCGGCCGTGAGCATGGTGTAAAGGGCGGTTTGTTCCCAATTGAGCTGCCCTTCGCGTTCCATGATGCGGTTCAGTTGCTCGCCGTCCACCAGGGGCCAAGCGAGGTAGTGCATGGCGCCGGAGGTGCCCACGTCGACGAACGGGACCACGGCGGGATGCTGGAACTGCTCGAAATCGCGGACCTTGCGGCGAGCCAGGCGGATGTTCCACATGCTGCGCCGCGGCAGCACTTTGACGGCATACCACTTGTTGTCGATCTTGGACAAGCTCTGGTAGACGGTGCCCATGGTGCCCGAGCCGAGCACGTCATGCACGATGAAGGGCCCCAGCACCAGCCCCTGCGATTTGCCGTTCAGCAGGCTGTCCGCTTGGAAGCGGGTAAGGACCGACTGCTCGACGAGGAAATTCGCCAAATCGGCGGGCTCGGCATTGGGATGCCGCATCATGTACTCGCCCACGATCTGCTCGAGCCTGCCCCGCTCGACGAGATTGCTGCGGCGCAAGTCCCAAACGAACCACTCACACGCACCCAGATCTGCCGTCATCATGGTGCCGGTGAACCTCCGTACTGGCCCGCGACGCGCTCCCTGCACGCTGGCGGAGCCAAGTGAATTCAGGCGGCCCCAAACGAATTCCCAGGGCGCAGGGTGTCAGCGGGCCGACTTTCGCAGGCAATAGAGTACCATAGTCCAGCCTTTCACTAAAAGCAAAAACTGCGCAAAACGCTTACGTGGGGGATGTTGGGCGGCTGCTCACCCTCGCAAACCTGGAAAACTCCGCCCAACTTGCTCACCTCGGGCCGACGGGCCCCATGAACCGCCCGCAGCCGAGCCGCCTCATATATTAGCTGTTTGCCTTAGCCACATCCCTCAGGGAAATCAGGAGTTCGGGCGTTATGCCGCACTATGTTCCCAAGGACATCGAGCCCAAATGGCAGCGCTGGTGGCTCGAACGTCGCACCTTCCGAACGCCCGACCAGTCCGACAAGCCGAAATACTACATCCTCGACATGTTCCCCTATCCCAGCGGGGCCGGGCTGCACGTGGGCCACCCCGAGGGCTACACCGCGACCGATATTCTGGCCCGTTACAAACGCATGCGCGGCTTCAACGTCCTCCATCCCATGGGCTGGGATGCCTTCGGACTTCCGGCCGAGCAGTACGCCATCGACACCGGCACCCACCCCGCCGTTACCACGCAGAAGAACATTGCCACCTTCAAGCGGCAGATCCAGGCCCTGGGCTTCAGCTACGATTGGGACCGGGAACTCGACACCACCGATCCGAACTACTTCAAGTGGACCCAGTGGATCTTCTTGCTGCTCTACGATACCTGGTACGACGAGACGACCCAGCGGGGCCGGCCGATGGCCGAGCTTCCCATTCCGCCCGAGACCGCCAGTGCGGGACCGGCGGCTGTACGCCAGTACGTAGACGGCAAGCGTCTGGCCTACCTCCACGAAGCTCCCGTCAACTGGTGTCCGGCACTGGGCACCGTCCTGGCCAACGAAGAGGTCATCGACGGCAAGTCCGAGCGCGGCAGCCACTCCGTGGTCCGTCTGCCCCTCAAGCAGTGGATGCTCCGCATCACCGCTTACGCCGAGCGGCTGCTCCACGACTTGGAGCCACTCGACTGGTCGCCGGCCATCAAGGAGATGCAACGCAACTGGATCGGCCGCAGCGAGGGGGCGGAAGTCGATTTCACCGTGGCCGACCGACCTGCTGAGCGGATTCGCATCTTCACGACCAGGCCCGATACGCTCTTCGGGGCCACTTACCTCGTGCTGGCCCCCGAGCATCCGCTGGTCGCCCAACTGGCCACTGCCGAGCAGGCGGCGGCCGTTTCCGCCTATCAGCAGCAGGCCGCCCGCAAGAGCGACCTCGAGCGCACCGACCTGGCCAAGACCAAGACCGGCGTCTCGACCGGCGCCTTTGCGATCAACCCCCTGAATCAGGAGCGCGTGCCCATCTGGATTGCCGACTATGTGCTCGCCAGCTATGGCACAGGGGCGATCATGGCCGTGCCCGGCCACGATGAGCGCGACTTTGAGTTTGCCCTCCAGTTCAAGCTCCCGATCCGCACGGTCATCACGCCGCCGGACGTATGGCTGCAAAGCACCGACGTGCATCGCACCCTGCTTGAACTCGACCAGGACCTTGATCCCACGTTCTTCGAGGGCTCCGGGGATCCGGTCGCGGCCAAGCCGACGCTATCCCCACGGATTGCCCGGGTGCTGCGGTTGGCCGTGCAGACTTTGCAGAAATGCCAGGGCGATGCCACCGCCGCGACGCGGATGCTTCACGATGAGCATCCAGGCATCTTCGCCGAGGCCTTCACGGGCGATGGCGTGGCCGTTCGCTCCGGATCGTTCACGGGCCAGGCCTCCCCGGCTGTCCGCCAGCAGATCGTCGCCTGGCTCGAGCAACAGAGCGTCGGTCAACGCCGCGTCAACTACAAGCTTCGAGATTGGCTCTTTTCCCGGCAGCGCTACTGGGGTGAGCCCTTCCCCTTGCTCCACGAGATAGGTCCCGACGGCAACCCAATCGGTTCCATCGAACCGCTCTCCGTGGCCGACCTGCCGGTTCGGCTGCCCGAACTGGTCGATTTCAGGCCCTCGGGCAAGCCCGAGCCGCCGCTCAGCAAGGCGACCGACTGGCTGACGGTGGAGCGGGACGGCCGGCGCTTCCGCCGGGAAACGAACACCATGCCCCAGTGGGCTGGCTCCTGCTGGTACTACCTCCGTTACCTCGATCCCCAAAACGATCAGGCCGCCTGCACACCGGACAAGGCCCGGTCCTGGCTGCCCGTGGACCTCTACGTCGGGGGCGCGGAGCATGCCGTGCTCCATCTGCTCTATGCCCGCTTTTGGCACAAAGTGCTGTTCGACCGTGGCCACGTCTTCTGCCCCGAGCCCTTCCAGCGCCTGGTCAACCAGGGCATGATCCTGGGCGAACTGGAGTTCACCGCCTTCCGCCATGAAGCTGACGCCAGCACTCCCGGTCCCACCTGGGTCTCCGCTGAACTCGTCGACGTCGATCTGGGCGTGGAAAAGAAAGGCGGCGCTCCACTACAGCGGGTCAAGGTAGCCGAGACCGACGTGGAGAAGCGGGGCGAGTCTTTCGTCCTCAAGACGGCCCCCCAGGTGCGCGTCGATGCCCGGGCTCACAAGATGTCCAAAGCCCGGGGCAACGTCATCAATCCGGACCAGGTGGTTGAGGCCTATGGGGCCGACGCGCTTCGGCTCTACGAGATGTTCATGGGACCCCTCGAAGCCACCAAGCCCTGGAGCATGCAGGGCGTCGAGGGGGTCTACCGCTTCCTGGCCCGAGTCTGGCGGCTGGTCGTGGATGATCGGGCAGAGGAAGCACGCCTGGCCGACGCTGTCCAGGACGTGCCCCCCGACGAGGAGACCCTGCGCCTGTTGCACGTGACCATCAAGCGCGTGACGGACGACCTGGAAGGGCTCCGCTTCAACACGGCCATCTCCGCGATGATGGAGTTCACGAACCACTTGACGAAGGCTGCCACCCGGCCACGAGCGGTGCTCGAACCGTTCATCCTGCTCTTGGCCCCCTTCGCTCCGCACCTGGCCGAGGAACTCTGGCAGATGCTGGGCCATCCGGACACGCTGGCCTATGAGCCCTGGCCCGCTTTCGATCTGGCCAAGCTCAAGACCGCGACCGTCGAGATTCCGGTGCAAGTCAACGGCAAGGTGCGGGCCCGGATCGAGGCTCCGGCAGACCTCACGGCCGAGGCGCTTTCCGCCCTGGCACGAGAGCATGAGGCGGTCAAAAGCCACCTGGCCGGGAAGTCCATCAAAAAGACCATCGCCGTGCCGAACAAGATGGTCAGCTTCGTCGTGGGCTGATCTGCCGCTGGGATTACACGCTATCGACAAAGCGGGCCGAGGCAGCGGCCAGGAGCCGGTGCCACTCACGCCGCGTCGTCGCTGCTTGGGTCGCCTCCTGACCATCGAGACCGCTGAGACCGAACCAGGTCAATCGCCCTTCCAGCCCGGCATGATGCGCAGCCGCCTGGGTCTGCTGCTGAATGCGGGAGGCCCAGGACACGCCGAAGAGATTGCGGACCCGAAACCAGAGACGATCGACGTCACTCTCCCGCGTCTCCTCATGCCGCCGAGCCAGCCACCAGGCCCACCACGCGCCCCCAGCCAGGGCCAATTGGAGCAGCATGATCTCCAGCACGGGATCGGTCTCGGCCCCGAGCCGCATCTGCCAGACATTCCAACCCAGAGCACAACCCACCAAGGAGACCGGCAGGCCAAAGCGCGTCGGCAGGTAGTTCACCACTCCAACGATCCAGACGCCGCCCAGGAAGGCGAGCCAGGCTCCATCCAGATACCAGGCCGGTGATCGCCAGGAGACTTGAAGCAAAGGCAGGCTCGCCGCCGCCAGCCAGCCCACCAGCACGAAGCTCCAAGCCGAAAGCCGGGGCCGCACCGCACCGAGCACCGCCAAGGGAAACGTGGCGAGCACGACCAGGGCGACATATCGGAGCGGCCGGAGCGGCCCACCAGCATGGGCGAATGGAGTCAAGCAAGCCACCGCCACGCCGCCGAGCAAGAGCCAGAACCAGGCGTGCGTCAAACTCGTGGAGCGAACCCGCCCCCATCCCCACAGCCAGGGCCCGGCCGCCGTCACCAGCGCCCCGAAACTCAGCCAGATGAGCCCGTCCTTCGTCATAACCTGAACAGCTTCCGCAGCTTGCTTTGCTTAACGCCGGTTGTTCGCAGCCTGCCAGCAGTGCCGACCCAGGCGCCGAACTTCACGCATACCCGCCAGCCTTCCCACGTAGCTCTTCGATCATCCTATTCGATGGAGTAGAAGGAGCATGCACCTGGCGGGACGTCGACGAGATCGTGTGGAGAATGTCCGACATGCATTCATCTTCGCTGTTCACCTGGTTGCTGGTCGTCGCGGCGGGTACGGCCGTGGCGGGCATGGTCAGCCCAGCCATCGCCCGAACTGGCCCCGCTCAGCCGCCCTGGGCTCGCCCCGCTCCCGCCCCGGCGGCACCGGTTGCCCCCCACCGCCGCGTCCATGAACTGCTGCAAACCCTCCGGAACGATCCCAAGCCCGATCGGCGCGAAAACGCTGCCTTCAACCTTCGGAGCTTCTCCGCCGAGGTCCATTTCGAGATCGTGCCCGCTCTAATCGACAGCCTGCAGCAAGATTCGGTCCCCGCCGTGCGCCGGGCGGCCCTGCAATCCCTCGCTGAGATTCAGCCGCGCAGCGCCGAGGTCCTCGAAGCCCTGGAGCACGCTGCCGAGCATGATGACTCGTGGCGCGTCCGCCAATCGGCCCGCTGGGCCAAACGCGGCTATCAGGTCCCCACCGAGCAACCCAAGGCGACACCCGCCCCGACGCCAGCCATGGTCCCAAAGGCATCACCCACACAACCGGCGGAAGCCCCGGCTCGATTCCGGCTCTTCCCCTTCCTTTCCTCTTCGCCCACGCCTGCCCCTACAGCCGCCCCCGTGGCTATTCCTGCTCAGGCGGCTCCCCCAGCAGCTTCACCTTCGCCTGCGAAGCGCCTGGGTTCGCTGTTCGACTGGCTGAAACGGAAGCCGGCCGAGACTGCCGCCCCGACGCCGGCTCCGCCGCCGCCCCAGGCTCCTCCACCCGCCCCGCCTCCGGGAACTTTCGAAGGCATTCTCAAGGCTCCGCCCCCGTCCCGCTAGCGCACTCCTCCATGCCGGTCGTTGCCGCCGAACGGCCTTGACACCATCCGCCAGCCTTCCTATCACCCCGGCTGCGACGCGGGGGTCTAGCGTCGCCTACCGTGGGGGAAGGAGTCGCTCATGCTGCGCCGGCGTGGTTGGCCGCTTTTGGCGTTCCTGGCCGTGGCTTCTGCTCCGCTGGCGGGCTGCAGCGAGGGGAGCTTCTTCGCACCGCAGGGCCTCACGGGCCAACGCGACGCCCACAAGGTCCAGCCGCCCAAGCTCCCGGAACTGAAGACCGTCGGCACTTATACGTCCTTCATGGGCGTCGAGCCCACGCCGGTCTACGCCGTCGGCGTCGTGGTCGGCCTCAATGGCGCGGGATCCAATCCGCCCCCTGGCGAAATGCGGCTGCAAGCCCTGCGGTTGCTCAAGACCCGAGGCGTCGCCAAGCCGGATGAATACCTGGCTTCTGGAGACGCCGCCGTGGTGGCCGTCTCCGCCCTGGTGCCGCCCGGCGTCCGCAAGGACGAACCGCTCGACGTCGACGTCGAGTTGGCGCCCGAGGACAAGACCTCAGACCTGCGCGGCGGCGAACTGCTGCCGTGCGACCTTTACGAGTATGGCGATGCCAATGCCCTGACCGGCCGGGAAGGCAGCCGGATGATGCGGCATAAACGCTTGGCCCGAGCTTCCGGTTCCGTGACGACCGGCCCCGAGGTGAACCCCGACTCTTCGGGGCGGCTCCGCAAGGGACGGGTCTGGAACGGGGGCAAGTCTCTGGACGAACGCCACTTCGCTCTGATCATCAATCGCGAGAATCAAGAAGCCGCCTTGGCCATGGCTGTCGCCGAGGCGGTCAACCAGCGCTTCCACGGCGAGTTTCGCGGCAGCATGCGCGGCATGGCCGAGGCGATGAACAAGAACACGGTTGTCCTGCGGGTACAGCCCGGCTATCGCCACAACTGGCTCCGCTATCTCCGCGTCGTCCGCCAGCTTCCGCTCCGCACCGATCCGCTCTTGCTCCAGCAGTTGCAGAAGCAGTACGCCCAGGAACTGCTCGACCCCGCCCAGACGATCGTGGCCGCCTTGCGGCTGGAAGCGCTAGGCGTCGATGCGGTTCCGATGCTCAAGCAGGCCCTGGGCAGCGCCCATCCGCTGGTGCGCTTTGCCGCGGCGGAATCCCTGGCCTATCTGGGCGATCCCGCCTGTGGAGAAGTGCTCGCCGAGACCATCCGCCGCGACCCGGCCTTACGGGCACTCGCCCTCACCGCCCTGGCATCGCTCGATGAGGCGGTCAGCTATGTCAAGCTTCGGGAATTGACCCAGGAGCCGGACGCCGAGACCCGCTTCGGCGCATTTCGTGCCCTGCATACCCTCAATCCGAATGATCGCCTCGTCCAGGGCGCGCTTGTGAACAAGAGCTTCCATCTCCATCGCCTGGCACCCGAGGCCACTGCGCTGATCCATGTCTCAACGGTCACCCGGCCCGAGATCGTACTCTTCGGCGAGGAGCCGCTGCTCCTACCCCCCTTCAGCCTGGTCGCGGGGCCCGACTTCACCGTGACGGCCCGGGCCGGCGACGCCCATTGCGTCGTGAGCCGCATCAGCGTGCGGCATGGCCAGGCCCAGGAACGCTGCAGCCTCCACGTTGCCGACGTGGTCAGCACGCTCGGACAACTGGGCGCCCACTACGGCGACGTGCTTGACCTCATGCGGCAAGCCAGCCACATCGAGTGCCTCTCCTGCCCGGTCGCCTTCGATGCCTTGCCCCAGGTGCCGACGATCGCGGAACTGGCCGAGCGGAGCACACTGGATGGCGGACCGGCCCTGACCGACCTGGGCGGCACACCCAACCTGTTCTCCAAGCTCCGCGCCGCCGTTGCTCCAGGGTCGGCGAAGTAGCCGCACCGCTATCGCCAGGGACGCCCGGGGACGACGAGCATGCTCAAACGCCTGGAACTCATCGGCTTCAAGAGCTTTGCGGACAAGACCGAGTTCCATTTCGGGCCGGGCATGACGGCCATCGTCGGCCCCAATGGCAGCGGCAAGAGCAACGTCGTCGACGCCATCCGCTGGATCCTCGGCGAGCAAAGCGCCAAGAGCCTGCGCGGCGGCGACATGGCCGACGTCATCTTCAACGGCTCGAGCTCCCGCAAGGGCCTGGGCATGGCCGAGGTGGGCCTGACCCTCGACAACCGCCGGCGCTTGCTCAACTTCGATGCCGACGAGGTACACATCGCCCGCCGCGTTTACCGGGACGGCGAGGGTGAGTACCTCATCAATCGGCAACCCGCGCGGCTGCGGGACATTAAGGAACTCTTCCTGGGCAGCGGCGCGGGCGCAGACGCCTATGCCATCATCGCCCAGGGGAAGGTGGATGCCCTGCTCCAGGCCTCCAACCAGGAGCGCCGGCTCGTCTTTGAAGAAGCGGCCGGGATCAGCCGCTTTCGTGCCAAGCGGATCGAGACCCTCCGCAAGCTCGAAAATGTCGACCAGAATCTCCAGCGGGCGCGGGACATCCTCGAGGAGTTGAACCGGCAGATGCAGTCGGTCAAACTGCAAGCCGCCAAGGCCGAAAAACTCCAGGAGTACGAGGCCCTCTTGGCCCAGCGCCGGCTGACCCTGGCGCTCATCGACCACCGAGCCCTGGCGGCAGCGCGAGCCGAGGCCGACGCCGCTGTGCAGCGACAGCAGGCAGAACTCGCGGCCCTGACCGCGGTACTCTCGGCCGAGGAACGCCAGCAGCAGGAGATCGACGCTCACGTGGCCCAGGTCCTCGAGGCCGTGCAGGCGCTGGAAGCGGACCACGCGGCCACTCGTGAACATCTCGCCGCCCTGGAACAGCAGTGGCGGTATGAGCAGGAACTGGAAGCCCGCGGCCGGGCCGAGCAGGCGGATGCCGCCAGTCGTCTCGCATCGCTGGCCACCACTGTGGGCCGGGCGACTGAGACCCTGGCCAAGCTCCGCTCGGAGTGTCAGGCCAGCGACGCCAGCCGCCACGCCCAGCAAGACGAGTTGGCCGCCCGGCAGGACGCCCTGGCCGCCGCCACCGCAGCGCTCAGTTCTCTCCGCGGCTCCCTGGAGCAACGGAAGCAGGCCGTCCTTGAGGTGCCCCGGGAGCCGGCCCGCCTGCACAATGAAGCCGTCTCCACCACCGCCCATCTGCGTACCCTGCAACAGCACAGCCAGCGGCTCTCCCACAAGCAGGACCAGGCCCAGCAGAGCTTAAACCAGGTCGACCTCGAGCTTCGCACCCTGGAAGACGCCCAGCGCGAGGCCCAGACCCACGTTCAGGATTTCAAACATCTCGCGGCGGAGCAGCGCTCGCACCTCGCGCATCGCCAGCAGCGTCAGGCCGCCGTGCGTCAAGCGCTCCAACAGCTACGTGAACGGCGCAGCAGCCTTTTCGCCCAATGGCAATTGCTGAACGAAATGGATCGTTGCCATGAAGGCATGTCCGCCGGCGTTCGCCAGGTGCTCGACCTTGCGCTCGGCTCCGACCCGGGCCCCTGGAGCCAAGTCGTTGGCGTGGTCGCCGATTGGCTTTCGGTCGACAGCGAGCATGCCCATCTGATCGATCTGCTGCTCACCGAGCGTAGCCAGTGGCTGATCGTGCGCAGCCTCGAAGGCTTGGAAGAAGCTCTCAAGACCACGACGACACCGTTGGCGGGACGAGTCGCCTTCCTGACCATGAATGGCGGCTGGCGTGCCGTCGACAGCCAGGCTTCCCCCCATCATCCCATCGTTGAGTCTGCGGGCGGGCTCCCCTGGACTCTGGATCGACGCTTACCACCAACTCATGGTCACCATGTGCCGCCCGGTCTCATCGCTGCCGCCGCGCCGCTGGTGACTTGCTCGCATCCCGAGTTGCCCTGGCTGCCGCCGCTTCTGCTCAGCGACGCCTTTCTGGTCGAAGACCTGGCCATGGCCCGGGCGGTGCACCTCACCTACC
>CALLZJ010000219.1 GCA_937858435.1 uncultured bacterium | reverse complement strand
ACCAGATCGCAGTTCACTGCACCCGCGCTGGGCCAAACAAAAAGTGGCCGCTACAGCTCGCGAAGCAGTGATGCCCATGAAGTTACCAGGCCCACTATTCGTAGCAAGCGAATTCGAAGAATTCGTTTGCCGAGGAGCCGGGGCCGCCCCATTCGTGCGAGCCATTCCGGGTCACAGGCACTTCAGCCCCCGCCGCTGCGATGGTGACCGCGATTCTGTGGCACTTCGTAGCGGCCACAACCGGGTTGTATACGGGCGTTCATTATGGTAGTCTTTCGAGATTGCCGGAGCCTTCGGAAAGGCGGCTGGGGTGAGCGCCGGGCCGCGGCTCTGAGCCTAAATGAGGTGCCAGGATGCGTGGCATGGTCCAGAAACCCTGTGAAAAACACGTGGCGCGAGCGTCCAAGAGCCGCAATACCCCTCGTGGCAGCCCTCTGGCAAGCTCTGGCGCTAGCGCCCAGATGTGTGGAGGCCCCGTGGCGAGCCCTGGAGACCCCGTCGGCAGGCCCTGGAGACCCCGTCGGCAGGCCCTGGAACCCACTTCGGCAAGCCCTGTAGAACCCCCAAACCCCCGTGGCGGGCCGTAGGCGACCCCGCACGACCCTCGGACTAGCAGACGGGCCTCCTAGAAGCCCAGACGCGCCCCGGCCCACGTCTGACCGCTCTTGACCGCCAGTTCAATCCACGTTATCCACATCGCCACGGTGGAGTAGGAGCGGGCGCGGAGCGCGCCGCCCAAGGAGATTGGGATCATGGCTGAAGCGGCGGCGCCGATTGCAATCGAAGCGAACCAGTTGACCAAGATCTATCGTGGCCGGCAGGTCGCGCTCAACGACGTCACCTTCGCCGTCGAACGGGGCGCGGTGCTCGGCCTCATCGGTCCGAACGGGGCTGGCAAGTCGACGCTGCTCCGGCTCCTCCTGGGGCTGCACAGTCCGACTTCGGGGCACGTCAAGGTCTTCGGGCAGAAGATGTCGCCTGGCCGGGCCGACCTCCGGCGGCGGATCGGCTACATTCCAACCCATCCACGGCTGCCGCGCGGCTTCACGCCCATGACCTTTCTGGACTACATTGGCCAACTCCAGGGGCTGCGTTCGGTGCTGCGGCGGACGAAGACGGCGTCGCTGCTGCGGGCGGTGGGCCTTCTGGAAATCTCCGGGGAGAATGTTGAGGGATTCTCGCACGGCATGGCAGCCCGGCTCATGGTCGCCGCCAGCCTGCTCAACGATCCCGATCTCTTGATCTGGGATGAGCCGCTTCACAGCCTCGACCCCGAGGCCCGGCGGAGCATGTTCGACCTGATCCGCTCCTTCGACGGGCAGAAGACCCTGGTGCTCGCCAGCCACCACTTGAGCGACGTGGACGAGGTGTGCACCCATGCGGCCATGCTGTGCCAGGGACACCTGGTGGCCATGGGGCCGATCGAGGAGTTTCAGAACACCAGCGAATGCCGCCACTTCGCCCTCGACCTGGCCGGCGACGGCAAGTCGATCACCAAGGCCTATCAGACGGTGAAGGGCATGCCCGAGATTCTGCAGGCCACTTGCAAGAACCGGCGGCTGGAGATTCGGCTCCGGGAGCAGGTGGTGAACTCGGTCGCCCTGGCCAATGTATTCATGGAGCTGGCCTCGAGCCGGCTGGCGGTGGTGGGCTTCGAGGTATATGGCGAAGCCACCGAGACTCAGTTCCTCGCGCTGGTGGGAAGGGAGGAGACCCGTGGATTCGCTCGCGTTGCCGCGCCCCAAAGTGAGGCCGCCTAGCCGCTGGCTGCCCTACTTCGCCGTGCTAAGGAACGACCTGGGCCAAATGGTCCGGGGCTGGCTCTTTCGCGCTTGCCTGTTCGTGGCGGTCGTCCTGGCGCTGGGCCACCTGATCCACCGCGCCACCATGCACCATCAGATGGGTGTCGTGCAGCCGGCCTCGACCCTGCTCGCCGAGCTTCTCCAGTACATCGTCCTGGTCGGGGCCACGCTGGTCATCGTGCTGTCGATGGGCGCGATTGCCGGCGAGCGCGAGACCCTGGCCGACTGCGTCCTGTCCCGCGGGGTCAGCCGCTGGCAGTACTTCCTCGCCAAGTGGCATGCCCGCCTGCTCGCCGTCGTCGGCAGCCTGGCCGTGCTGACCGGCCTGGTCATCTTAGCCGCCATGCTCATCCTGCAGAGCGACATCACCCCCACGGGCTGTCTGCTCGCCCTCGGCATTGTCGCCACGCTCCTGGCCATCGTCGTCTCGTGCGGTGTGGCCATCAGCGGCATGGTCGATAGTTCGCTGCTGGGGATTGCCCTGGTCTGGATTGGGCTCTATGCGGTCGGGGCCGCCCTCGTCCTGGTCCCCATGCCGATGTTCGATTACAGCAAGATGCTTCGCAATCTGCCGATCCTCCTCCGCGGCCAGGTCGAGACCACGATGGTGCTCAAGCTGATCGGCGTGGGAGCGGGCACGGCCTGCGTCATCGCCCTGGTCGGTCTGGTGGGCTTCTCGCGCCGCGACTTGTAGGCACGACCTGGTTCTCATTCATGTCGGGAAAGGGAGGCCCGATGCCGCCGGGCAACCCTGGGTTGCTCTTGCCCCTATTCGGGATGCTGGGATAATGCCCGGACCCTCGGCAAGAGGCTGGGGTGGGGTCCGCGACATGAGGTCGCTGCATGCTTTTCCACAGCGCCCAGTTTGCCCTCTTTTTCGTCGTCGTCTTCACCGTCTACTGGTGTCTCCAGCGCTGGCGTCGGCCCCGGCTGCTTTTCCTCCTGGCCGCCAGCTACGTCTTCTACATGGGCTGGAGCCCCAAGTTCGCTCTGCTCATCGCCGGCCAGACGCTCAGCGATTACTTCCTGGCCCGCTGGATGGCCCGCACCCAGAGCGAACGACGCCGCCGGCTGCTGCTCGCCACCAGCGTCACGGTCAACCTCGGTATCCTGGGGCTCTTCAAGTACTACCTGTTCTTCACCAGCGTGGTCCACGATACCGCTGCCGCCCTGGGGCTCAGCTTCGCCGCCCCGACGCTGCAACTGGTGCTGCCGGTCGGCATCTCCTTCTACACCTTTCAGACGCTGAGCTACACCTTGGACGTCTTCCGCCGCAAGATCGAGCCCGCCCAGAGCCTGACGGACTTCGCCCTGACCGTCGTGCTCTTCCCGCAGCTCGTGGCGGGCCCCATCGTTCGGGCGGCCCAGATTCTCCCCCAGCTCGACGTTGAGCCACGCTTCGACCTGACCCGCTTTCAGTCGGGCCTGCTGCTCTTCTTCGTCGGGCTCTTCAAGAAGGTCCTCATCGCCGACACCCTGGCCGAGACACTGGTCGACCCCGTCTTCAGCGCCCCGGGCAACTACGGCGGTGCCCAGACGCTGATGGCGGTCTACGGCTATGCCTTCCAGATCTATGGCGACTTCTCCGGCTACTCGGACATGGCCATGGGACTGGCGCGCATGCTCGGCTTTGAATTGCCGCTCAACTTCAACCTGCCCTACCGGGCCGAATCGCTCAGCGACTTCTGGCGCCGCTGGCACATCACCTTGTCGACCTTCCTCCGCGATTACCTCTACATCCCCCTCGGCGGCAACCGGGGCGGCCGCTGGCTCACCTGCCGCAATCTCATGATCACCATGCTGCTCGGCGGACTCTGGCACGGAGCAGCCTGGACCTTCATCGCCTGGGGCGCCCTGCACGGCTTCTACCTCGTCGTCCAGCATCTCTGGCAAGGCGAACAGCGCACCCGTCCCGCCGCCGAGGTCGACGACGACGCCTGGAGTTGGGGCCGGGTGTTGCGGGTGGCCTTGACATTCCATCTGGTCTGCGGCGGCTGGATCTTCTTCCGCGCCCAATCGTTCGCCGACGCTGGCACGATCTTCCTGCACCTGTCCACCTGGGCCGAAGCGGCTCCAGGGGTCTTTCTCAAGGAACGCGGCCTATGGCTGCTCGCGCTGGCCATCGTGCTGCACTACGTACCCCATGGACTTGGCCAAGCTGTCGACGCCTGGCTGACCCGGCAGGCACCGGTCTTCCAGGGAGCCATGGCGGCCGCGGCGCTGGCCCTTCTGGGCATCTTCGGCTCCGTGAATCAGCCCTTCATCTACTTCCAGTTCTGAGGCCGGGACCGACCCGACCGCTGCGAGCCCGATTGCCATGATCACACAGCTTCACCGCTTGCCGCCCACGCCACCGCCACCCGCACCGCCGCTCCGGGTCTATGTTCCGAGTGCCGCGTCGGCGGAGCCGGCAACGGGACCGCGCGCCCGGCCGCTGCGGTACCTGGCCGCCTTGGCCTTTGGGCTCGTGGCCGCCGTCGTCGGCAGCTATGTCCTGGTCGAGGCGCTCGAGCTGCGCTTCGTCCAGCCCTGGCGTCTGGATCATCATCACAAGGTCCGCTTCTTCCAGGTCGAAGTGCTTGACCCGGCGATCGTCTACCTGGGCACCTCGCAGATGCTCAACGGGGTGATGCCGGCCGTGGTGGCGGAAGCGGCACAGACGGCGGGCCGGCCGCTGGCCAACGTGGGCTACAACCTGGCAGTGCCCGGTGCGGAACTGGAGATCAGTTGGATACTGGCCCGGGACCTGCTGCATGGCGTGCATCGGCCTCGCCATTTGGTGCTGGGCGTCTTCCCGATGATCCTGGCGGGCGGGCAGCAGTGGGCTCCTGACTTTTACCATCGCTATGCGACGCTGGGGGACGTGGCGGCCCGGGCCTGGGCGGGCGACGTGCCCTGGTCGCAGGTGGCGAGCGTGGGGCTACGCGGCGTGGAGAACTTGCTGCAGTGGCCCTTCTATCGCTTCAAGAAGCCGATCCGCGATTTCAACTGGACCCACTTGCGGGCCAGTCATGGCGGCACCTGGCTACCCAGCGAGGCCGAGCGTGAGCCCGAACTAAAGGACGAACTCTGGGCTAAGGTCCAGGCGGACATCGAGCAGTGCGACACCCGGGCTCTGACTTTTCACGACGCCACGCCAGCCGCCGAGTTGCTCCGGCGCTTTGCCGCTCTAGCCCGGGAGCGGGAGATGACGTTGACGCTGGTCTATCCGCCGCAGCGGACGGGGCAGCCCGCGTTTGAGGGGCGCTGCCAGACGTGGCTGGCCGACTTCTGCGCCCGGCAGGGGCTGACCTGGATCGATCTGGACGTGCCCGAGTTCGAGCGTGCGGATTTTACCGACCCCTATCATCTCAATGCTCGGGGGGCGGCGCAGTTCAGTCGGCGGCTGGGCGCGCGCCTGGCCGAGCGCCTGGTCCTGGCCCGCTGAGGCTGCGGTAGCCGATTTCAGCTACCATGAAATTCTAACGTGGCATGTTAGATTTTCATGGTGTAGAATTGGGGCATGATTCGCCGTCCGACCGACCTGCACCTCATCCGCGCCGCCCTCCGCCGCAGCCGCGTGGTGGCCTTGCTCGGGCCGCGCCAGTGTGGCAAGACCACGCTGGCCCGGCAGTTCGTTCCCGCCAGCGCGCTCAACTACTTCGATCTCGAAGACCCCGTCGACCTGGCCCGCCTCGCCGAGCCGGCCACGGCGCTGCGCGGCCTGCGCGGCTTGGTCGTCATCGACGAGGTGCAGCGCCGGCCCGACCTCTTCCCCCTCCTCCGCGTCCTGGCCGACCGCCGCCCGCTCCCCGCCCGCTTCCTCATCCTGGGCAGCGCCTCGCCCGATCTGCTCAAGCAGTCCTCCGAGTCGCTGGCGGGTCGGCTCGAAGTCGTGCCCCTCGAAGGGCTGCGCTTGGCCGACGTCGGACTCGACCGCTTGGAGCGGCTCTGGCTCCGGGGCGGCTTCCCGCTCTCCTATGGCGCGCGCTCCGAGAACAGTTCCTTCATCTGGCGGCGGCAGTTCCTCCAGACCTTCCTCGAGCGCGACCTGCCCCAGCTCGGCATCACCTTGCCGGCCGGCACGCTGCGCCGCTTCTGGAGCATGCTCGCCCACTACCATGCCCAGGTCTGGAATGGTGCCGAACTGGCCCGGGCCCTGGCCGTCGGCGAACCAACCGTCCGCCGTTACCTCGATCTGCTGACCGGCGTCTTCATGCTCCGCACCCTCTTGCCCTGGCATGAGAACTTGGCCAAGCGCCAGGTCAAATCGCCCAAGGTCTACATTCGCGACAGCGGGCTGCTCCATGCCCTGCTCGGCATCCCGGACCGTCGCCGTCTCGAACTGCACCCCAAGATCGGCGCCTCCTGGGAGGGCTTCGCTGTCGAGGAAGCGCTCAAGGCCCTCCAGCCCGACGAAGCCTACTTCTGGGCCACCCATCAGGGCGCGGAACTGGACCTTTTGCTCTTCAAGCAAGGCCGGCGAATCGGCATCGAGTGCAAACGGGCCGACGCGCCCCGCCTCACTCCCTCCATGCGCATCGCCCTGGACGACCTCGGGCTCGACCGGCTGCTCGTGGTCTATCCGGGACCACGCCGTTACGCGCTCGGCCCCAAGACCTGGGCCGTACCCCTGGCCGAACTGGCTCAGATGCGGCCCGGCACGCGTTTTCGTATACCATGAAAATCTAACGTGACATGTTAGAATTTCATGGTACCACTTTCGCCCACCAGACGCCGCCGATTGCCCTACCATAGTCCCAGGCAGCGGCTCCCAAGCCGCCCCCGCCCCTAGGAGGCCGCTCATGTCGCTCAATGCCCGGGCCCTGGCCGTCGTCGCTGAACTGCAGGCCCAGCCCGACGACTTCCGGGTCCAGGTCAGCCAGGCACCCGGCGGCGGCGACCTCATCGACTGTGGCGTGGCTGCGCCCGGCGGGCTCGACGCCGGCCTGGCCCTGGCCCGAGTCTGTCTCGCGGACCGGGCCACCGTCTCACTCGTGCCAGGCCCCTTCGGACCAACCGTTCAGGTCGCCACCGACGATCCGCTCCGGGCCTGCCTGGCCGCCCAGTATGCTGGTTGGGAACTGGCGGCCGGCACCTTCCGGGCCCTGGGCTCAGGACCCATGCGGGCTGCCGCCGGGCGCGAAGAACTCCTTCGCCATCTGGCCCTCACCGAATCGGCCGAGGCCGTCGTCGGCGTCTTGGAAACGCGCACGCCGCCGAGCACCGAGATCATCCAACTCATCGCCGTTGCCTGCCAGGTGCCGCCCGATCGGGTGACGCTCCTTTTCGCCCCCACGGCCAGCCTGGCCGGCACGCTCCAGGTCGTCGCCCGGGCCGTCGAGACCGCCTTGCACAAGCTCCACCTACTCGGGTTCGACGTGCGGCTCATCACCTCGGCTCTGGGCTGGGCGCCGCTGCCGCCCCCGGCTCGCTCCGACCTGGTCGCCATGGGCCACACCAACGATGCCATCCGCTATGGCGGGCAGGTCGTGCTCTGGACCAGCGCGGACCCTGCCGCCCTGCGAAACGTCGGGCCACGCGTCCCGGCCAGCGCCGCCGCCGGACACGAGCGTTCCTTCCTGGAGTTGTTCGAGGAATCGGGCCGCGACTTCTATCGCATGGACCCGCTTCTCTTCGGGCCCGCTGCGGTCACGCTCCACTCGGTTTCGCGTGGCTCCTCGGAATGCTGGGGCCAGCTCGCGCCCGAACTCCTGGCCCGCTCCTGGGGCACGCCCCTACCCGGGATGGCACCAGGCATGTCCTAGTAATGACATGGCCATGTCACAGTTCACGTCGCATCGGCCTCGCCCCAGACCATGGTCAGCTCCCGGGCCACACCCAGGCGGATGGGTTCGGAGCCGTCGGTGCCGATGAGTAGCGCCCCCACGCCGGGCAGGGCAGCACAGACCGCGGCCGATTCCTGGGGAGCGAGCACGAAGAACGCCGTGGCAAGAGCGTCGGCCTGGGCGGCGGTCGGGGCCAGGGCGGACGCGGCCAGGAGCCCCGAGGCGGGCAGGCCAAAGGGGGGGTCGAGGGTGTGGGTGATCGCGCG
>CALLZJ010000218.1 GCA_937858435.1 uncultured bacterium | reverse complement strand
GGGGGGGGCGCGGGGGGGGGGAGCGCCGGGGGGGGGGGGGAGACGAAAAAGGCCGCCCCCCCGGGGCGGAACGCGGGGGGCGGCCCGCCGATGGCCTCACCTCTCTTGCACGATGGTCTGCTCTACATCGCTGGCACGGGCGTCGTCACCTGCTACAACGCGGCGACCGGCGAAGAAGTCTGGAAGGAGCGGCTGCCTGGCGCCCGCGGCTTCACTTCCTCGCCGTGGGCCGCTGGCGGCAAGCTCTACTTCCTCGATGAGGACGGCCAGACTTTTATCCTGGCAGCCGGTCCCAAGTTCCAGGTGCTCGGCAAGAACAGCCTCGGCGAGATGTGCTGGTCGTCGCCGGCCATTGCCGACGGCGCCATCTATCTCCGCACCGTGGACCACGTCTTCTGCATCAAGTAGGCCCGCCCGGGCCAAACGCACCAGCCCTCGCCTCGTGATTCTCGGGGTGAGGGCTGTCGCTTGGAATGTCGAGCGGACGAAGCTTGGACTAATCGTCGTCGCGCTTGACGGTGACCAGGAAGCGAATGGTCTCCGTGAACTTGCCGTTCTCGTCGCGGAAGACCTGGACCAGGACGTACTTGGACTTGGGCTTCTTGGTAATGCCCCAAATCGCGCCATTGTCGAAGCGGACGATATTGCCCGGGTCGCCATCTTCGTCCTTGACGATCATGATCTTCTCGATCACAAGCGTCTTACGCTCGCCGGCCAGCATGCGGACTCGGGTCTCGCTGACCCGGCAGAACTCCTCGGCTTCATGTTCGGTGATGGTCTTGCCGCGATCCCGGCTTGAACCTTGGAGCAGCCAGGTGCCACGCAGGACCGGGTCCATGTTCTTTCGTTCGACGGGCTGATTCTGGGCGCGGGCTTCCAGGGCGGCTCCCAGCAGCCAGGCCAAGGCCAGACCCAAGGACAAACGCTTCATATGACGAACTCCTCGGATGGAATGAAGTCGGGTCATTTGCCGTGGGCCTCATTAGGATGCAAGCGGGCTGAAACGTCAAGCACGAACTGTGGGGCTTTGGCTCCGACTTCATCGTTGGACTGGGCCCCGCGTCGATGCGTACAATGCGCCCAGCAGCCGGATCATAGGAATCAGCGGACGCGAGGGTAGGCCATGACGGCGAAGCAGCGAGCCATGCAGCGCGGCGTGAGGTGCGGGCTGGTAGGACTGGCCATGGTCGGGCTGCTCGCGGCGGCGGCACCACCTGACCTGGATGCGGCCCTCGAAACCGCGGTCAAGGAGGCCGTCGCTCGGGCGGCTCCTTGGCTCGTCCGCGTGCAGACCGTCGGCGGGCAGGAGTTTATCGGCTCGGGCCGCGAGGCCTTCCAGCGGGGCCAGGGCCCCACGTCCGGTATCATCGTCGGCGCGGACGGCTGGGTTCTCTCTAGCTCGTTCAACTTCGCAAATCGGCCCACTGCCGTCACCGTTGCCCTACCGGACCGGGTCGAGCCGCTCTTCGCCCGGATCGTTGCCCATGACCGGGCCCGCCAACTGACCTTGCTCAAAGTCGAAGCCAGCGGGCTCCCCACGCCGCCTCTGGTGCCCAAAGATCAGGTGCGGCTTGGACAGTGGGTCGTGGCCGTCGGCCGGGCCTTGGCGGACTCGGCTTCGGGCCCCCCGTCGGCAAGCCTGGGCGTCGTCTCCGCCCTGGACCGCATCTGGGGCCGGGCCATCCAAACCGATTGCAAGGTTTCGCCTGTGAATTACGGCGGGGCCCTGATCGACCTGAAGGGCCGACTCGTCGGCATCCTCGCTCCCCTCTCACCCCGGGGCGAGAATGAATCCGCCGGTGTCGAGTGGTATGACTCGGGCATCGGCTTCGCCGTCCCGCTCGGCGACGTGCTACCCCACCTGGAGCAACTGAAGGCGGGCAAGGACCTTGAACCGGGTCGCCTCGGCGTGCAGTTTCAGACGGGTGACGAACTCACCGACGAGGTTGTCGTCGACTTTGTGCTGCCCGGTTCGGCTGGGGCCCAGGTGGGCCTCGATGTCGGCGACGTGGTGGTGGCGGTGGATGAGAAGCCCACGCTGACTCAGTCCCAGCTTCGTCACGCCCTGGGACCGCGGTATGCCGGTGACCAGGTGCGTCTCACGGTTCGGCGGGGCACGGAACGCAAGGAACTGCCGCCCGTTGCCCTCCAGCCGCCGCCGCGAGGTCAGGCCCGAGCCTGGCTCGGCATCCTACCCATGCGTGACGATGCCAGTCCCGGCGTGGAGATTCGGCATGTGTTCAAGGACGGCCCCGCCGACAAGGCTGGGCTCAAGGCGGGCGATCGGCTCGTGACCGCCGAAGGTCGACCGATCGATGTCCGCATCCTCCAGGCACTCTTGCAGGCCGCCCAGCCCGGGCAATCTCTTGAGTTCAACATCAAGCGCCAGGACGGCAAAACCGACGCGCTCAAGATCAAGCTTGGCGAGTTGCAAGCCGATTTGCCCTTGGCTGCCGACCTGCGCCCCGGGAGCCTTGGCAAGGCGCCGGCCCGACCCGCCGACGCCCCACCTCTGCCCAAGGGCCTCGAAGTCCGCAAAGATGCGACGCTGGGTCGGACCTCATGGCTCTATGTGCCCGAGGCTCTCGAACCCGGAGTGAGCTACGGGCTGATGATCTGGCTGCACGCTCCGGGCGAGCCGCTGCGCGAGCCCTTCGTGCAGGCTTGGAAGGAGCTGGCGGCCAAGCACCAATTCATTCTCTATGGTCCCGAGGCCGACAGCCCCACCACCTGGCTGACGAGCGAAGCGGATGCGATCCTGGCCGACGTGCGTGATCTGCTCACGAGGCTACCGATCAATCCCCAGCGCATCGTGGCCCAGGGAGTGGGTCAAGGAGCCTCGATGGCCTGGTTCCTGGCCAGCGATGCACCGGATCTGATCCGTGGCGTGGTAGCGGTCAATGGCCCGCTTCCTTCGATACCTGCGGCCAACGAGCCTCGGCAGCGGCTGCTCGGTCTGCTGGTGCACGGCAAGGATGATCCCGATCTCACGGCCCTGCGTTCCCTGGCTCCCCGGTTCGCCGAAGCGGGTCATACCGTAACCGAACGCGAACTCGAAGGGCACGGGTCCGGCTACCCGCTCAAGCCGGAGAACCTGGCTGAGCTCGCCCGCTGGCTCGACGCGGTCGATCGTCTGTAGCTCGGCCTAGACGGCAGCTCGAACGATGGTCGTGAAATCATCGACCTTGAGACTGGCACCGCCCACCAGCGCGCCGTCGACGTCGGCCTGACCCAGCAGGCTGGCTGCGTTTTGGGCCGTGACGCTGCCGCCGTACAGAATCCGCGTGGCGCTCGCGACATTCGCATTGACCTGCTTCTCAAGCCAGGAGCGAATGAAGCGGTGAACTTCCTGGGCCTGGTCCGGCGTGGCGTTAACCCCCGTGCCGATCGCCCAGACGGGTTCATAGGCGATGACCAGGTTGGTCCAGGCGTCGCTGCCGAGCCCGCCGAGTGCGGCGGCCAGTTGGCCCTCGACCACGCTCTCGGTCTGGTTGGCTTGCCGCTGCTCGAGCGTTTCGCCGACGCAGAAGACGACCCTGAGTCCAGCGGCCAGGGCTGCCGTCACCTTGCGCTGCAGCAACTCGTCGGACTCACCGAGGATGTGGCGGCGTTCACTATGGCCTACGAGGACCCAGGTGCAGCCCACGTCCCGGAGCATGGCCGGGCTGACCTCGCCGGTGAAAGCCCCCTTGGGCTCGCAGTAGCAGTTCTGGGCCCCAAGCTGAACCTTGGAGCCGACCAGCATCTGCCCGACTTGATGAAGGTAGGGGAAGGGCGGAAAGATGAGGACCTCGGGCAGGGCCAGGCCGCCCACGTTGGCCACCAGCCCGGCGGCCAGGTCCTGGCCGCTCATGGCATCGGTGTTCATCTTCCAGTTGCCGGCCGCGATCTTCACACGCATGGTCGGTCCTCCGCGCCGAGAGACGGCGAGCCAGAGCCGCGCGGGCCGGGCCGCTAGTCGACCGGTTCGCTCTGGGGGTACGATCCGAGCACCTGGACTTTGTCGGCCAGCTTATTGGCAGATTCGATGATGCGCTTGACCTTCGGCTCGTCCATGTGGCCGTCGAAATCGATGAAGCAGAAGAACTGGGGCTTCGACGTGCGGATCAAGAAGGACTCGACGACGTTGACGTTCAGCTTCTGCTGCTTAAAAGCGGCCAGCACGTCGGCCAGTTCGCCGGAACTGGACGCTAGTTGCAAGAGCAACGAGGTGCGGGCGTGTCCCGTGCGCTCGGCGGGAGTCAGGCTGATGAGGCCGAACCGCATCTCGACGCCGGCATTCTCCTCGATGTTGTCAAAGAGCACGCGGATGCCGAAACGGTTGGCGACTTGCCGACTGGCGACGGCGGCGGCACCAGGTTCACGCAAGACCAGTTCCGAAGCCGTCGTGGCACTGCTCACTTCGGCCAGGTGCGCCTGCGGGACGTGCTTGCTCAGCCAGGGGCGGGTGCGGGCGAAGTTGTACTCGGTACTGTAGACGCGCCGAATCTCCGGCTGGGGCACATTGCTCAAGAGGTGCAGATGGACCCGCAGCCGAATCTCTCCGCAGAGCTTGATCTGCGGCATGCGCATGAACAACTCAAGGGTATCACCGAGCCGGGCCTCGGTGGCGTTTTCAAGCGGCAGCACGCCGAAGTCGGTATGGCCGCGATTGACTTCCTCAAAAATGGTGGCCACGCTGCCGACGCCGACGAACTCGACGTGGGTGCCGAACCGTTCGATAGCGGCCTGGTGCGTGTTGCTGTAGTCGGGCCGCAGATAGGCGACCTTGAGATTCTTCTGCAGGGCCCGTGAGGCGGAGATGATTTCGCGAAAGATGACCCGCAGGGCTGCCTGATCGAGCGGCCCCTTGCTGGCCGACATCAGGCCGGAAAGGATCTCGTCCTCTCGGGCCAGCGAGAAGGCCTCGGTGCCGTGCTCGTTCTTCACGGGTCCCAGTTCCTGGACCGTGGCGGCACGTTCGTTCACGAGTTTGAGAATCTGCCCGTCAATCTTGTCGATCTGACTCCGCAAGGCACGGAGCTGGGCGGCCGACTTCGGCGACTCGGATTTTTTTGACATCGAAAGTCTCGGCTGCAAGTCAGGGGGCGTCAAAAGTGGACGTTACTGTAGGTCAGGCCTAAGCCTTCGTCAACGAAATCGGCGATCCGGAGCCGTTTTCCGCTCGTTTCAGAGCTGCACAGACGAATGTTGTGCCGTTTTGGCATAAACAGGGGTTTTTCTACGGCTGCCAAATTGGCGAATCATGCCCGTCGGCTGTAAAGGGACCGTTCGCCTTCGGCATCGCCGACGACCTCGCTATAACAGCCGCATGAACCTCCTCTCCTTGCTCGAAGATCGACTTCAATCTGCCCTGACTGGGATCGCGCCGGAGCCGACCCGCTACCGCGGCCTGGTCAAGCCCACCAAGGACGCCGCCTTCGGCGACTATCAGGCCAATTGTGCCATGGGGCTGGCCAAGGAACTCGGCGCCAAGCCGCGCGACATCGCCGAGCAAATCGCTACCCGGCTGCGGGAAGGGGACCTCTTCGCCAGCGTCGACGTGGCCGGCCCCGGCTTCATCAATCTGAAGCTCCGGAGCGAATGGATCGCGGAGTCCGTACGCAATCTGGCGGGCGACGAACGGCTCGGAATCCCGTCTGTCACTCAACCCCTCCGCTTCGTCATCGACTACAGTTCGCCGAACGTGGCCAAGCCGATGCACGTCGGTCATCTGCGGAGCACGATCATCGGGGACGCCCTGACCCGGCTTTTGCGTTTCCTTGGCCACTCGGTCGTCACCGACAATCATCTGGGCGACTGGGGCACGCAGTTCGGCATGCTCATTCACGGCTGGCGGCATCACCTGGACCCGGCCGCCCTCGAAGCCGACCCGATCCGGGAAATGACTCGGCTCTATGTGCTGGTCCGTCAGCAGATCGAGGCAGCGGGCGGCACGGCGGGTGAGGGCGAAGAAGCGGCCGAGGATGCCGCCAACCCCGTAGCCGACGCCTGCCGTGCGGAAACGGCCAAGCTCCATGCCGGCGATCCGGAGAACAACGCGCTTTGGACGCGCATGATGCCCTGGTGCCTGGAGGAGTTGAACCGGGTCTATCGTCGGCTCGGCATCCTGCCCTTCGATCACATCCTGGGAGAGAGTGCTTACAACCCACTCCTGCCCGGCGTGGCAGAGGAACTCGCAGCCAAGGGGATTGCCGAGGAAAGCCAAGGGGCACTCATCATTACATTTGGTGAAAACCAGCCCATCGCCCTGATCCGCAAGCGCGACGGGGCCTTCACCTACATGACCACCGACCTGGCGACAATCCGCAAGCGCGTCGACGAGTTCCAGGCGCAGGTGCTGCTCTACGTCGTCGACTTCCGCCAGGCGCTGCATTTCCAACAGCTCTTCACCGCGGCCCGGCGCTGGGGTTACGATCAAGTCCGCTTTGAACATGTGCAATTCGGTTCGGTGCTGGGCAAGGATGGCCGACCGATCAAGACGCGGGAAGGCGGGGCCGTGGAACTCGCGGCCCTACTCGACGAAGCGGTCCAGCGGGCTCGGCAGATCGTCGACGCGAACAGCCCCGAACTCAGCGACGTGGAACGGGCCGAGGTGGCCGAGCAAGTCGGCATCGGTGCGGTCAAGTATGCCGACCTGAGCCAGAACCGGGCCAGCGACTATCGCTTCAGTTGGGAGAAGATGCTGGCGATGGATGGCAACACGGCGGCCTACATGCAATATGCCGTGGCCCGGGTCCGGAGCATCTTCCGCAAGCACGATCTAACGCCGGACTCGCTCCGGCAGCAGCCCC
This sequence comes from uncultured bacterium, assembly GCA_937858435.1. Classification (GTDB taxonomy): domain Bacteria; phylum Planctomycetota; class Planctomycetia; order Gemmatales; family HRBIN36; genus CALLZJ01. The sequence continues at coordinate 1,044 of CALLZJ010000218.1, read as the reverse complement.
CCCTGCCCAGCCTGGCAACGCCAGCCGAGCGCCTCCTGGCCGTGCAACTGCTCCGCTTTCCGGAAGCTGTCGCCGCCGCGGCCGCCGAGTTCCTGCCCCATTTGATCACGGGCTACCTGTGGGACCTGGCGAATGCCTACAGCGGCTTCTATCAGCAGTGTCCCGTGCTCAAGGCCGAGACTGCCGAACTGCGGCAAAGTCGGCTGTTGCTCTGCGACCTCACGGCACGCACGATTGAACAGGGTCTGGCCCTGTTGGGCATCGGCACGCCGGAACGCATGTAGTGGCTCCCCAGGCTAGCGTGGGGCGGAAGCAGCTCCCATCCCAATGACCCCGAAGAGCAGGCCGATCCAAAAGCCCGTGAGCCACGGTTTAAACTCGTCATAGTTTGCATAGACGACAACAAGGTTGTAGAAGGGGATGAGCGCGGCAATGGGCTCAATGAAGAGCACCTTAATGTTCATGCAAACGCCGGCGCCAATGGCCATGACAAATGAGACGAACCCCGTGACGTAGCCCAGTTCGGGGAAATAACGGCACACGAAGAAGTAGACCACCAGCGCGATCAATATGACCGTCCAGAACTGCCAACGCGGCATCGACTCGCCATTGTCGTCGCTAACGTGGAAGGTGCCTCCCTTCTTTCTCTTCTTCTTCGGCTTGGGTTGGCTGGAACGGTCCCGGTCGCCTCTGCCACTCGATTCCAATTGCGGGGGCGGACCTGCCTGAATCGGGGCGAAATGGGCCATGGGTAGGTTGGCGTAGTCGGCCGGCAACGCCGGGACCACGGTGTCGGGAGCCACGGGACCGGCGGGCTGCATGGTCGGCCGGCGCGGCACGACCTGGGGCACGGCAGGCATGGCGGGCGGTGCCGGCGCTGCCGGGTCTGGCACCATGAACTTGCCATGGCATTGGGGACATGCCGCCGTCCGGCCCGCATGGGTCGGCGGCGCGTTCAGTTTCCGGTTGCAGTGGGGGCATTGAAACCAGAGCATGGAATACCCGCTTAAGAACTCTCGAAAGGATACCCGGCTTCCCGAACAT
>CALLZJ010000217.1 GCA_937858435.1 uncultured bacterium | reverse complement strand
CGAGAAGACCAGACTTCCCATCGCTACGTCAGCGACGAACTGAAACAGTTGGTCTCGACCGGCGTGATCGCGCCGATCATCTTCCTTAGCGTGGCCGCCTTCCTGCTCAACGTGGTCATGACGCGGCTGATCGCCACCCAGCGCGAGCAAATCGCCTCGCTCAAGGCCTATGGCTTCACCAACCTCGAAATCGCCTGGCACTATCTGAAAATGGTGGTCTTGCTCGTGGGGCTGGGTGTCATCTTCGGCACGGGGCTGGGCATCTGGTTCGGACAGCACCTGACCCAGATGTACGCCCGGTTCTACAAGTTCCCCGAATTCGTCTTTGAACTGGAGTTCCGCCTGGTCGTCCTGGCCAGTTTTCTCAGCTTACTGGCCGGCATGGTCGGCACGGTGCGTTCGGTCGTGAAGGCGGTCAGTCTGCCCCCCGCGGAGGCGATGCGGCCCGAGTCCCCCATCCTCTTCCGGGCTTCCCTGGTGGAACGGCTCTTCCTCGGCCATCTCATGAGCATGCCCACCCGCATGATCCTCCGCCGCCTGGGGCAGAAGCCGGTCCAGGTCAGCCTTTCCATCTTCGCCATCGCCCTCTCCCTGGGCATTTTGATCGTCAGCAACTTCGGCGTGGACGCCATCGACTTCATGATCGACCGGCAGTTCCTCGCCTCCCAGCGCTACGACGCCATGATCTCTTTTGTCGAACCGGTGAACACCTCGGTGAGTCCTTCGTTGTTGGAACTGCCGGGGGTCACCTATGCCGAGTTGTTCCGGGCCGTCCCCGCGCGGCTCCGCCATGGTCATCGCACTTATCGCCAAGCGCTCCTGGGGCTCGAAGCGGACCGCATCCTCTATCGCTTGTTCGATACCGAGCAGCGCGAGATCGTCTTGCCGGAGGAAGGGCTCGTCATGTCGCTCAAGCTGGCCGAGCTTCTCCACCTCCAGGTTGGCGACGCGGTCACGGTCGAAGTGCTCGAAGGCCGCCGGCAAGTGCTCGAAGTTCCGGTCGCCGCCGTCGTGGACGACTATGCCGGCCTGACGGTGGTGCTCCGCCGCGATCTGCTCCACCAGTTGCTCGGCGAGGCACCCTGCGCGTCCGGGGCCCACGTGCTGTTGGATTCAAAGCAACTCGACGAGTTGTTCGCGGCCGTCAAACGCACCCCGGCCATCGCCGGCATGGCCGTCAAGCAGGCGACCATCCGCGCCTTCCTGGACCTGGTCGAAGAAAACCTGCTCACAATGCAGTTCATCAACGCCATCTTCGCCGGGCTGATCGCGTTCGGCGTGGTCTACAATCTGGCCCGGATCGCCCAGGCCGAGCGGAGCCGGGAACTCGCCACGCTCCGGGTAATCGGCTTCACCCGGGGCGAAATCTCCTTCATGCTTCTGGGGGAGATCGCCTTCCTGACGGTGGTGGCCTTGCCTCTGGGGTTGATGCTCGGGTATGGTTTCGCCTGGCTGCTGGCCAAGGCCATCGAATCGGACCTGTTCCGCTTCCCAGTGGTCATCGTGTCGTCGACCTATGCCAAGGCCACGCTCGTGATTCTGACCGCCACCATCGTCTCCAGCCTGCTCGTGGTGCGCAACCTGGACAAGCTGGACCTGGTGGCGGTCCTCAAAGCGAAAGATTAGGAAAGCGAATCAAGGGCAGGCCAACCGGGGTAGTGTGAGGGGACGCCGGTCGTTGCACCGGGGCCGCTAGGCGCTCCTGGCCGACGGGGTCGGACGTAAGTGGGATGCGAGGACCGCATGGGTAAGTGGATTCGGCGGATCGTCTGGCTCATCATCCTGGGCGGCGTGGCGGGACTGATCGTATGGGCGATGTTACCCAAGCCGGTCCAGGTCGACCTGGCGACGGTGGGGCGCGGTCCGATCCAGGTCGCGGTACAGGCCGATGGCAAGACACGGGTCAAGGAGCGCTACATCGTGTCGCTGCCGCTCGCCGGGCAAGTGATGCGAATCGAACTGAAGCCCGGCGACACGGTGGAGGCGAGCACGACGCTGCTGGCCCAAGTGGAGCCGGCCGACCCGGCCTTGCTGGACGAGCGGAGCCAGCGCCAGGCCGAGGCCCGGGTGAAAGGGGCTGAAGCCGCCCAGCAACAGGCCAAGGCCCAGCTCGGCCGGGCCCAGGTGGCCTTCGAAAATGCCCGGGCCGAGTTCCTCCGCGCTCAGAGGCTGCTCGACTCGCGCAGCATTTCGACCGAAGAAGTGGACGCCCGGGAGCTGCGGCAGCGGCTGGCGGCCGAGGAGTTGCGTGCCGCTCAGTTCGCCGTCCAGATCGCCGACTTCGAACTGGAACAGGCCAAGGCCGCCCTCTTGCAGTCGCAGCAGTCCACCCTGAATGCCTCGCCCGGCGATTGGACCGTGCATCGTTTTCGCATTCCCAGTCCGATCACCGGCGTGGTGCTGCGGGTCTTCCAGGAAAGCTCAGCCGTGCTGACTCCCGGTGCCCGGCTTTTGGAACTGGGTGATCCCACGCGGCTGGAGTGCGAGATCAACGTGCTCTCCACCGAAGCGGTGCGCATCCGCCCGGGGGCCAAGGTCTACCTGGAGCATTGGGGCGGTCCCAAGCCGCTCCTGGGCAGCGTGCGGACCGTGGAGCCAGCCGCCTTCACCAAGGTGTCCGCCCTGGGCGTCGAGGAGCAGCGGGTAAACGTCATCGTCGACTTCATCGATCCGTGGGAAAAGCGGCAGGCGCTGGGGGACGGCTACCGGGTCGAGGCCCGCATCATCGTGGCCGAGGCGGAAGACGTACTCAAGGTGCCGGCAGCGGCCCTTTTCCGCGACCGCGATTCCTGGGCCGTCTTCATCCTGGCGGGTGAATCGGCCGAACTGCGGCACGTCCAACTCGGGCTCAACAACGGACTCGAAGCCGAGGTCCTGGGCGGGCTTGAGAAAGGGGAACGGGTCGTCCTCCACCCCGGCGACAAGATCCACGCCGGGCTGGCCATCGTCGACCGCCAGACCTTAAGCAGCCAGTCCGGCAGCAGCCAAGCCGGCAGCAGCCCGACCAGGAGCAGCCCGACCGGCAGTAGGCCGACTCACGGCAGCCCCTCCAGCAGCAGCCCGTAGCCCCGGCCGAGTCTAACGACGTGGCCGTTCCTCGATCCAGATCGCGTCGATGGCCCACTCCTTCCCTGCGCGTTCGAGAACGAACTGAATGCGGAAGCGGCCCTCGGGGTTCAGAGGAAAGATGAGCGGCTGGACCTGACCGTCTGGCAGCACCATTTCGACCTGGGCCCATTCGTTCTCGACCTGGTGGGGCCAGAACGCCCACTCGCCGATCATCCAGAGGCGAAAGTCCTCCAGCTCCACCTGGGCCTGAAAGGCCAGCGACATACGGGAATAGGCAGCCTTCTCGTCTCCCTTGACGACCGCCTCAAGAAACTTCAAAACGCTGACCTGCGGCGCAAGAGTTTCCTCCACGCCTTGCGCCAGCGCCTGACCGAGGCCATTCACAGCTCCGACGACAATGCGATGCACGGCTACAGCGAAGGAAACGAGCGCGAAGGCGATCAGGGTCAACTGAATGAGGTTGAGGAACGGCCACCAGGGAGATCGGAGGCGGGGTGGCTCCTGGGGAATCTCATCGTGGTTCGGCGCCGTGAGCAGGTCGCTTGGGTCCATGTCGATTCCCCCGCTGGCCGCGCAAGATGGCCCGTGCGAAAGCATTGTACCACATGGAGTTGCCTTCCAGGGCGGGTCGGCGCTTTCGAGGCGGCATTTGGGCCGGGTGCACCTTTCGTTTGGGGCATGCACTCGGTGCACTTCGCCAAGTCCACAACCGGGTTGTATACGGCCGTTCATTATGGTAGGCTACGGCGATTGACTGGACGGTCGGGAAAGGGCCGGGGTGGAGGAAGACCGCGGCGCAGAGGCCGCAATGAGCGCCGGGAAGCGTGGAGGGGTCCTGAAACCCTGGGAAATCGACATGGTGATGGCGTCCCAGAGCGCCAGAACCCCTCGTGGCGAGCCCTGGCGAACGCTGGCGCTAGCGCCCAGACGCGTGGCGAGCCCTGGAAACCCCGTCGGCAGGCCGTGGAGACCCCCTACAGCGCTCGTGGCGCGGCCTGGCCTTCGCCCCACTGGGTGGGCGTTTCGTTTGGAGCCATGCTAGCTTTCCTCGTCCCATCGCTGCCGGAGCGGATCAGCGCCCCACGGAGCAGATGCCCCAATAAAGGTGCACTCTTCGGGCCGGCTTCGTTTTGAATTCCCCGTGGCGGGACGGTACAATCAAAGAAAGTCGTGGTTCAATGCCAACAGGGCTCGGAACCTGGCGAGGGTGGTGCGCGATGAAGACTGGCATGAATCTGATGCGGGGTGGCCTGCTCCTGGGGGCGCTGGCTGTTGTGAGCGGCGGGCTATGGGCTCAGGAACCGGGTGGCCCACCGTCGGATTCGCGCTCCTTCTCGGATGAGGAGACGATCAAGTACATCAACCAGTCGATCGAGAAGGCTTGGCGGGAGAACGGGATCAAGCCCTCGCCGCCCGCCACCGAACATGAACTGGTTCGCCGGATGTACCTGGACCTGATCGGCCGAATTCCCAGTCCCGAAGAGATCACGGCCCACATGCGGGGCGGCACGACGGCAACCGCCCGGCAGAAGCGGACCCTCAAGGTCCTGCTCGAAGACCAGGACTACCCGTCGCACTGGGCCAACATCTGGACGGTGCTCCTCTTGACGCGGACCCGGCAGCCGGGCATCGACCGGGCCAACTTCCACGCCTGGGTGGCCGACAGCTTCGCCAACAATCAGCGCTACGATCAGTTCGTCCTCGACCTCTTAACCGCCACGGGCAAGGCGGACGACCGCAGCAGCACCAGCCGCAATGCCCCGGCCGCCAACTTCATCCTGAGCCACGTCGGTGAGCCGGCACCCAAGGGGCCGCGCGGCGAGGACTTCGGCCAGTTCGAAATGGTCCCCGTGACCTCGCGCGTCACCCGCATCTTCCTGGGCATTCAGACCCAGTGCGTCCAATGCCACGACCATCCCTTCATCGACACCCGCAAGCAGGGCCAGTACTGGGGCGTTAACGTCTTCTTCCGCCAGGTGGAACGGCAGCCCGCCAACATCACCACCCAGAACCCACGCCTGCAAGCCTCGCAGCACTACGAACTGCGGGAGAACTCACGCCGCAACCCCGAGGGGGCGGTCTTCTACGAGAAGCGTAACGGCGTGCTCTTCAAGACCGGCGGCGTCTACCTCGACGGCAAGCGGGTCAATCTCCGCGGTCTCAGCCAGCGCCGCCAGGCGCTCGCCGAACTCCTCGTCCAGGACCCCGACTTCGGCCGGGCCATCGTCAACCGCATGTGGGCCTACTTCATGGGACGCGGCTTCACCGATCCCATCGACGACTTCGGCGAGCACAACCCCGTTTCTCACCCCGACCTGCTCGACCGTCTGGCCCAGGACTTCGTCACTTCGGGGTACGACCTGCGCCGGCTCATCTCCTGGATCGTCCAGAGCCGGCCCTACCAGCTCACCAGCATGAGCAACGAGACCAATCGCAAGCCCGACACGGACGCCTACTTCGCCCGGGTGCAGCTCAAGGCCATGTCCCCCGAGCAACTGGTCGACTCCATTCTGCAGGCGACCGGGGCCGACGCCACTGCTCGCACGTATGCCGACAAACGTCGGCTTCAGGATGAGTGGCTCGACCAGTTCGTCACGAACTTCGGCGACGACGAAGGCAACGAGGTGACCTACAACGGCACCGTGGTCCAGGCCCTCATGATGATGAACGGGGGCCGGCTCAACGAGGCGATCCGCAACCGGGCTGGTACGACCATGGCCAAGGCCATGACCATGCCGCCCGCGGCCCGAATCGACTACCTCTACTTGGCCGCCCTGGGACGCCCGCCTTCAAGCTCCGAACGGAACTTCATCACCCAGCGGCTCGTGCCAAACAAGGATGACCAGGCCGCTCCCTGGCAGGATCTGTTCTGGGCGCTCCTCAACTCCAACGAGTTCATCCTGAACCACTGATGGGGGCCGGGCGCGGGAGGCGCTGGGCGGGCCAGGAGCAATGAGTCCAGGGGCAGGCCGGTGCCGCGCGGCGGATTGGCGGCGTCATGAGGACCGAGCATGAGCGTGGCTTCTCCCCCGCCTGTCGCCCCTGCCGAGCCCCGTGAGCGCGTTCTGGCGCCGCTGCGGCAAGTGCAGCGGGGTATCCGAACCTACATCATCACCGAAGGGCTCACCTGGGCCGCCATCGGCGTGGCCTGCTGGTGTCTGGTCACCTTCCTGTTCGACGCTGGCCTGCTGCACGCCCTGGCCGGCGTGGATTACCTCCGCGACGGGCTGGTGGAAGGGCACCGGGCCGCCCGGCTGCTCTGCTGGCTGGCCCTTTGGGGCGGGCTCATCGCGGTGCTCGGCTACCATCTGATCTGGCGGCTGCGCGTGCCGATCGACCTCGAGAGCGTGGCCCTGGTCGTTGAACGCAAGTTTCCCCGGCAGTTGGAAGAGCGGTTGCTGACGTCGGTCGAACTGTCGGATCGGCGTCGGGCCGAGACGTTGGGGTTGTCCTGGCCGCTGCTCGAAGAGACGACCGAGGAAGCAAGTCGGCGGCTGGCCGAACTGCCGCTCCATGAGGTGTTCGACCGCGACCGCCTACGCCGGCTGTTGGGCGTGGCGGGGGGCCTCTGGGTGGCCGCCTTTGCCCTGGGCCTCTTCTTCACCGATGCCGTCGCGGTCTGGGCGGATCGGCAGATCTGGCTCCGCGAGGCCTACTGGCCCCGGGCGACGATTATCGAGATCGCGGACTTTGGCCCTGATCGGACTCGGGCCGTGCCGTATGGCCTGGAGCTGCCGCTCCAGCTTCGTGGCTGGAAATGGGTGGTGGCCGACACGGACCATCCCGAGGGCTGGCGGCCGGTGGATTGGGTCCGCGACCTGCTGCCCGCCGAGCGCGGCGGCCGAGCCTGGGAACTGGCCGAACCGGTCGCATCGCCCGTGCTCTTCGCCGCCCTGCCGCCAACCTGGCAGAAGCTGACGCTGGACGAGGTGGAAGCCCGGATCGAAGCTCAACCTTTGTTCGAGATCCACCGGCGCGAGTTGGGGCTGGCCGCCGCGGCCTACCTGCTCAGCCGCCTGGAAGAGCCCGCTGCTCTGGAGACTGTGCGAAACCTCTTGCCTGCCACCTGGCGCGGGCTGGCCACACCGGCCTTGCGCGAGCATCTCCTTCTGGCTCGGCGCTTCACCCCGGCTGAAGTGCTGGCCATGCTCGAAACCTGGAAGCAGCTTCGCCCTGTGGATGCCGATTTCGCCGCAGCCCTGGCGGGGCTCCAGGGGACGCCCATGCCGTGGCTCCCGCCTCACGCCTGGCTCCAACAACTGGCGGCCACCGGCACCGAGCCTCTTCCCCCCTTCGCCGTCCCGCTCGCCGAGCTACGCCTGTTGCCTGCCTCCTGGCGCGAACTCGACCAGGAGAGTCTGCGCACCAGGCTGTCGGGCACGGCAGCCGGCTTCTCCGCCGAGGCCCTGGGCGACCATATCCGTGGCGAGCTGCTCGAAGTGCTTGCCGAACTGGGACGTCGGGTCGATCAGTCCCATATCGCGCGCCGCCGGACGCTGCGACGGCTTGAAGTGCCGGCCCGCATCGCTCTGGAGTTCGAACAGATCCTCGAAGGCGAAGAGCGGCTGCGCCAGCGGCCCAAGCGGGGCAAGCCCGAGGTTCGCCGCCGGGCCGGCTCGATGGAGTATCCTTTCGAGTTCAAGAAGGTCGAGCAGCCGCTCCGCTTCCGGGTCGTGGCCGGGGCGGGGACCAGCCTTTGGCATCGGGGGGAAGTCCGGTCGTTGCCCAGCCTGCGCCGACTGGAGCGCTGGCACGATGAGCCCGGCCCCCTGC
>CALLZJ010000216.1 GCA_937858435.1 uncultured bacterium | reverse complement strand
GGGCCGTCGCTCCGATATTGCCAGCCACGGCCGGCCGCACCAGTACGCCCTGCCAGCGCTCCCGCCTCATGATGTCGCGCCTGTCAACTCCAGGGCCTTCTTCTTGAGGGTCTGCAGGTCGAGCTTGCCCGTGCCCAGGATAGGAATCTCGGGCACCTCGAAGAAGCTGCGCTCGTCGGGCAGCCAGAGGTTGGGCAGGCCGCTTTGGTTGAGCCGGGCCACGATCTGCGGCACGGTCATGTTCTCCAGCGGCGCATGCAAGACGACGATGCGTTCCCCCTTCTTCTCATCCGGCACGCCTGCCACGGCACAGACCCGCTCCTGGTTATCGAGGATCGTTTGGATTTCATCCTCGACCCGTTGATGGGGGACCATCTCGCCGGCAATCTTGCTGAAGCGTGAGAGCCGGTCGGTGATCTGCAGGAAGCCATCCTCGTCGAGCTTGGCGATGTCGCCGGTGATGTACCATTCGCCGTGCATCGCCTTGGCGGTCAAATCGGCGCGGCCCAGGTAGCCCGTCATGACGTTGGGCCCGGCGACGAGGAGCATGCCCGGCTCGCCCGGCGGCAACGGGGCCATGGTGTCCGGGTCGACGATCTTGACGGCCACGCCGGGGAAGGGCTGGCCAATGGTCCCCCGCTTGTGGCCAATCTGCCGCACGCCATTCACGTCCACGTCGGGCATGTTGGCCGAGACCCCCGGGGCCAGCTCGGTGCAGCCGTAGCCTTCGAAGGGGTACATGCCGAACTTCGCTTCGAACTCCTGGGCCAGCTTGATGGGAAGCTTTTCCGCCCCGGTCACGAGCATCCGCAGCGAACGGAACTGTTCGGGCTCGCAGCGGCGGAGGTAGAAACGCAGGAAGGTCGGCGTCGCCACGAAGATGGTACAGGCGTACTTCTGGCAAAACTCGCCGATCTCCTTCGCTTGCCGGGGGTCGGGGTAGTAGACGATGGAGGCCCCGACCAGCGTCGCGGTCCAGAGCGTGATCGTGTAGCCGAAGCTGTGGAAGAAGGGGAGCACGGCCAGCAGCCGGTCGTGGGGCCCGATGTTCATCGCCTGGGCCGCCTGCTCCACGTTCGAGATGATATTGTGGTGGCTGAGCATGACCCCCTTGGGTTCGCCCGTCGAGCCGCTGCTGAAGATGATGGTGGCGATGTCGTCAATGTGGTGGCCACCCAAGCGCAGCACCCAGTGCTCGACGACCCAGCCGGGTAGGAGCATGAAGGTCAGGAGCGTGCGGAGTTGTTCGAACTTGGTGATCTCCTTGCGGAGGTCTTCGAGAATGACGTACTCCACGTCGCTACCCAGGTCCATGTTGAGCTTCTGCAGGAAGGCCCTGGACGTGACCAACTTCTTGAGGCCGCACTGCTTCATGGCTGAAAGGATCGACTCGCGCGAGGCCGTGTAGTTCAGGTTGACGGCCGTCCGTCCCATAAGCGAGACGGCGACGTTGACCAGCGCGCCGCCCAGCACGGTCGGCATGAGTAGACCGACGTTCGGATTGTCGTCGAGCTTGGGCCGCAGATGTTTGGCCATGATGGCGGCCCCGACGAGAACCTTCATCGCACTCAACTCCCGTCCGCCGGGCAACGGATCGATGAAGCACATGCGGAAGGGGTAGCGGCAAGCCATGCGGACGAACTGGCGATGGACTGCCTTGTGCTCGTACTTGCGGAGGCTGAAGCTATCGGCGAGCAGCTTCTGCACCGCTTGCCGGACCTGCCAGGTTTGCGACGTGGCGGGCATCGGTTGGCCAAACAGAATCGTCACCGGGTAGCGGAAGCGCTTGGGTCGCTTCCAGAAGAGCTTGCCGCCCTTGTAGCTGAAGATGCTGCCCCAGAGCCGGTCGATGCAGGCGGGAATGACCGGGGCCGGGGCTCGCTTTAGAATCTGCTCGAAACCCCGGCGGAAGGGGAGCATGGCCCCACTGCGGGAGAGTGACCCTTCGGCGAAGATGCAGACGATCTCGCCCTGCTTGAGTGCCCCGATGGCACCGCGCAGGGAGCGGATCAGGTTCTTGGCATCCCCCTCGCCGTCAATCGGAATCGCCCGCACCAGCCCGAGCAGGAGGCGGAAGATCGGCTGCTTGAAGTAAGGGGCCCAGACCATGAAGCGAATGGGCCGGGGCGAGACGAAGTAGAGGAACAGCCCGTCGGCGAAGCTGACATGGTTGCAGAGGATGAGAGCCGGCCCGGTCGCGGGCAAGTTGGGCAGCCCTTCCACCCGGATGCGGTAGAAGACCTTGATGAACAGCCAGAAGAAGGCATAAAGCAGGCCGTAGAGCACGGCGCGGAAAGGGTTCATGCGGGCAGGCCTCGGCTTGAGGAGCGGCGACGCAGGCAGGCGCCTGCTTAGCCCTGAAGGTAGCGGCTAGCCCAGCCCGGCGTCAAGGACGAAGCTGCCAGCGCAGGCGGCGTGGTGACCCATATCAAGCGCGCGGACTGTGACCGGGATCAACAGAAGGCCCAAACATCCAGGCCTCTACAGCTTTTTCAGCAACTCCAGCCAGCGCTGCCAGGCATCGGCTCGGCCCTTCTTGTTGGCGGCATTGGCGTCGGGGGCCTCGCCGGCGCGCATGAAGCCGTGCCCAGCCCCTTCATACGTCACCGGCTCGTAGACCTTGTTCGCCGCCTTCATCAGTTCCACCGAGTTGGGCACCGTCGCATTCACCCGGGCATCGTTGCCGCCGTAGAAGCCGTACACCGGGCAAGCGATCCGAGCGATGGCGGCCGCCTCCGTCGGACCCGAACCGTAGAACGGAAACGCCGCCTTGATCCGCGTGTTGTTCGTGGCGAAGCGGAAGGTCTGGCCGCCGCCCCAGCAGAAGCCCGCCACCGCCACCTTGCCATTGGCGGCCGGCAGCTTGCCCACGTAGTCGACCACGGCGTCCAGGTCCTTGGTGATCTGATCGGGCGGCAGGCTGCTGATCGCCCGCCGGACCGCGTCGCCGCTGCCCAGCTCTGCCGTGCCCCCACCGTCCGGCGCCATCCCCGAGAGCAGATCGGGGGCGATGGCAATGTAGCCTGCCTCGGCCAGTTGATCCGCCACGCCCCGCACCCAATCGGTCAGGCCGAAGATCTCGTGGATGACAACGACGGCCGTCGCCTTGTCCTTGACCTCGGGGTAGACGATGAAGGCCTGCACGGTCCGGTTGCCGTGCTGCACCTTGACCCATTCGCAGTGGCGTGGCGAATTCTCTAGCCGAGCCTTGGCCCAATCCTGAGTCCAACTCAAAGCCCCACTCAGAACCAAGGCCAGCACCACGACGGCGGATCGGGACATTATGGAATCCTCGAAGGCAGCCACCGGTAGTCGAAGCGACCGCCAGCATACCCTGCCGAGCAGACGCGGGCAAGGAGGCAGCCTGAACGAGCCGGCAGGGTCGGCAACGCATCGCTGGACAAGGAGACTTACGCCGAGCTTGGAAGTCAACTGCTCCCGGAAGCCGGGGCCAGGCCTCTTTCAGTCCGCGAAAAAAATCTCACCCTTGCGTTTCGTTTTGCCGTTCTGGCCGCATAGGAGGTTGTCAGGCTTAACGCGTGTAAGACCCACGGCTGCAGCAAGGAGTCGACCATGTCCTATCTTCCCGATCCGTTCGTGAGCCATTGGCGTTTCCCATTCAAGAAGTTGCCCTCGAGCGGTCGGAGCTGGACTCCTGGCAGCGGCGGCGACTACGGCCGCTGGTTCGGTGCCAAGCGGGGATCGGACCGGAACCATGCTGGCTGCGATCTCTTGATGCCCTTTGGCGATGCCGTCTACGCCATCGCCGACGGCACGGTGATTAGCTACGGCCAGTTCACGGGACCACCACTCGACAAGATCTACGCCGTCACCTATTCGCTGGTCGTCGACCACGACACCTACATCGTTCGCTACGGCGAGATCGGTGAAGGGCTGAAGTGGAAGAAGGGGGCCAAGGTCAAGGCCGGTGAGAAGATCGCCACGGTCGGCCGGGTCAGCATGGACGTCAGCAAGCAGCCCATGCTGCACTTCGAAATGTTTTGGGGCGATGCGGGTGGCGACCTCACGAACAAGACCAACAAAGGCGACACCGCTCACTACTGGTACGTCCCCAAGCGGAGCTACCAACGGCGTGCCGACCTGATCGACCCGTGCCCTTATCTGCTGCAGATGGCCGATCAGTCGGGTCTGAAATAGCCGCCTCTTTTCGCGCCAGCCATGACCGAGCATGGGGCCCCCACGGGGGCCCATGGCATTTGTACGAGCGCCGGCGCAGCCGCCAGGCATGCTCCAGAGGGCTGAGAGAGCGTCTTCCGCCTGAGTTTTCCAATCCACAGCAGCATTTCGTTACTCAAAGGTCCCGCTCAGCCGGGCAGCCAGCCCCGTCCGACACGGGCAACGGCTGTCTAGCCCGGCCAACTAGACTCCGCACAATACCATAATGGACATCCGTATACAAGTCGGTTGTGGCGGCTCCAATCAGGCCCTCGGCCCGAATCCGCTTGAACCCGCCCCGTATGTCGAGTAGACTCCGGACCAAGGGTTTCGACGGGCGAATCCGGTAATGGGAGCGAGAACATGTGGCAGAGAAGACTAAGTGGCTGGTGCGTTGTCTGCTCAGTTCTGGCAATAGGACTACTTTCTGCGCCCGCCGCCTCGGGGCAGACGCTTACGGTGGTGCCGACGGCGTTGACGAGCGTGGAGGGGAATAGCTCCTCCTCCAGCCTATTCCAAACGGGCGCGGCCACTCTTCAGGTCTACTACTCAGAGGCGTTCCTCAACAGCGCGGGAATCGTCCCCGGTGTCTTGATCGACGGCGTGGCCTACCGGCGCAATACGGGCGGAGCTACCGGCCCCGCGGGCAGCACAAGCTTCAGCACTTACGACATTCGCCTCAGCGAGTCATTCGCGGCTCCGGCCTCCATCACCACCACCTTTGCCAACAACATCGTCGGCGCCCAAACGTTGGTGCGGACGGGCTCGCTGACGTTCGCGGCCAACAGTTTCCCAGGGGGCGCGACTCCCAACGGGTTCGGACCCGTAGTCGAATTCGACACGCCCTACCTGTACGCAGGTGGATCTCTGCTCATCGAGTTCCGGCGTGGCGCCCGAACCGGCGATACCACGGCACTTAACACCGACACCGATAACACGGTCGCGACTCAGGCCGGTGCACGTTGGGTCTTCAACACCGGTTCCGACACGGCGCTAACGGGCACGATTGTGAATGGTGGGCATGTGTTGCAGTTGAGTTACGTCGCCATTCCCGAGCCGTCCTCCATGGCCTTGCTGGGCCTGGCGGGAGTGGCCAGTTGGTGCGCGCTGCAAAAGCGCAGGCGGACGCGGAAAAAGGCCGCCTAGTCCCCCACGCGAATCCGAATGAGATCCGGCAGGCCGAAGGCCTGCGAGTCTAAACCTGATTCGGCAGGCCTTTGGCCTGAAATACAAGGCCTTCGGCTGATTACCACGCCTCCGGCCTGAAACATCGCCTTCGGCATGAACCACCAGACCTTCAACCTGAAACGGTCTCGCCCCTCGCCGCCGCTCTAGTCCATTGAGCGCCTGGTTTACGGCGAGTAAACTGGGGTCGGCCAAGGGCCGTTCGTCTGGTCGATCCGGAGTGGCAGGCATGAAGAAGGCGCTCAAAGTCTTGCTCAACGACTTGGACAAGGTCGCCGAAGAGTTCGACGAAGTGACCGATACCGACGTTCGGGAGCAGATGCGCGACGCCATCGAGAAGGCCGTGCTGGACCCGGTACGCGGTTACAAACTCCCCAGCGCATTCGGCATGTTCGAGCCGGAGGGGGACGCCCAGGTCAGGGCGGTGCTGGCCAAGTTCATCGCGGCAGCCAAGGCCGAGGCAAAGGCGGCCGGCCTCAAGACCCGTGCCGACCGGCTCCGGGCCTTCCAAAACATTGACGTGGAGTCGCGCGCGGGCAATTTCTACGACGACTACTTTGGCCATGACGACAGTCTGGACGAGCCGGAACCACCCACCCCGCCGAAACGCAAGAGTTAAGAGCAACCTTACGCGAACCGAGCGCCCAGCAACGATTCTGCGAAAATTGACCAACGGCTATCTGGTGGCCGAAACCAGTTGGGCGGATTAGATTTCCCAGGACCCTCCCAAACCAGAGAATCAGCAATGGTCTCGTTTAGTCTAGCCGCCCACGGGATCACCGTGGCCGACGTTCGCCGCAACCTCGCGCCCGCCAAACTCTATGCCGAAGCGCTCCGTGAAGATGCCGACTCCGTGATCTCCGATTCGGGGGCGCTCATTGCCTATTCGGGCAGCAAGACCGGCCGCTCGCCCAAGGACAAGCGCGTCGTCAAGCACCCAAGCACGGCCAATGACATCTGGTGGGGAACCGTGAACATCCCCATCGACGAGGCCACTTTCCAGATCAATCTCGAACGGGCCAAGGACTATCTCAACACCAAAAAGAAGCTCTACTGCATCGATGCCTTCGCCGGCTGGGACCCGCAGTATCGCGTCAAGGTCCGCGTCATCTGCTCGCGGCCCTATCACGCCCTGTTCATGCACACCATGCTCATCCGGCCGACGCGCGAAGAGTTGGCTTCCTTCGGCAATCCGGATGGCGTGATCTTCAATGCCGGCGAGTTTCCCGCCAACCAGCGCACCGCGGGGATGAGTTCCAAGACGAGCGTCGACCTGTCGCTCGAAACCCGCGAAATGGTCATTCTAGGCACGGAATATGCCGGGGAGATGAAGAAGGGCGTCTTCACGCTGATGAACTACTTCGGACCGCGGAAGGGCATCCTGTCCATGCACTGCTCGGCGACCGCGGACCGCCAGACCGGCCGTTCGTCGCTTCTCTTCGGCCTGTCGGGCACGGGCAAGACCACGCTCTCGGCCGACCCCAAGCGGCTGCTCATCGGCGACGACGAGCACTGCTGGACCGAAACGGGCATCTACAACATCGAAGGCGGCTGCTACGCCAAGGCCATCGATCTGACACCCGAGACCGAACCGGACATCTATCAAGCCCTTCGCTTCGGTGCCGTGTTGGAGAACGTCGTCTACGACGCCGACACCCACCGCGTCGACTTCACCTATACCAGCGTCCCGCAGAACACGCGCGGCGCTTCCCCCTTCGAGTTCATCCCGAATGCCAAGATCCCCTGCATCGCCGACCACCCCACTGACATCATCTTCCTGACGTGCGATGCCTTCGGCGTGCTCCCGCCGGTCAGCAAGCTCACCGCCGCCCAAGCGATGTTCCATTTCATCAGCGGCTACACCGCCAAGGTGGCGGGCACGGAAATGGGCGTGACCGAACCCCAGGCCACGTTCAGCCCCTGCTTCGGCGGGCCGTTCCTGGTCTGGCATCCCATGAAGTATGCGGGGATCCTGGCCGAGAAAATGCAGAAGCACAAGGCGAACGTCTGGCTGGTGAACACCGGCTGGAGCGGCGGCGGCTACGGCGTCGGCAAGCGCATGAAGCTATCCCTGACCCGCGCGATCCTCGACGCCATTCATGCTGGCCAACTCGCCACCGCGAAGACCGCCACCGATCCGCTCTTCGGATTCGACGTGGTGGTCGAATGCCCCGGCGTCCCCAGCAATGTCCTCACGCCCCGCGCGACCTGGGCGGACCCGGCGGCCTACGATGCCACCGCCAAGAAGCTCGCCGGCCTGTTCCGGGAGAACTTCAAGCAGTTCGAGGACCAGGTCGCACCCGACGTCAAGGCCGCCGTGCCCCGAGCCTAACTCGGCCCTGGCTCCTCGCAAGCGGGTTTCGATTGGCTGTCGCGCTACCTGGCCGTGTCGCATACACTGGCAGGGTGCGCCCCGATCCTAGCACGCAACCTGAGGAGCACCCGCCATGCCAGAGGCCCGAGCTTATGCCGCCGCCAGTGCCACGGCACCGATGGCTGCCGCCGCGATTCCCCGCCGGGAGCCGACCGACCGCGACGTGCAGATCGAGATCCTCTACTGCGGCGTCTGCCACTCCGACTTGCATCAGGTGCGCGACGAATGGCATGAGTTCGCCCCCACGGTCTACCCGTGCGTGCCGGGCCATGAGATCGTCGGCCGTGTGGTCCGCGTCGGCCAAGCGGTGCGTAAGTTCAAGGCGGGGGACCTGGCCGCCGTCGGTTGCATGGTCGATTCCTGCCGCACGTGCAGCAGTTGCCAGAAGGGACTCGAGCAGTACTGCCTGAGCGCCCCGACCTTCACCTACAACAGCCCCGACAAGCACCTGGAGAGGGTCACGTACGGCGGCTACTCGGAGTCGATTGTCGTCGACGAAGCCTTCACCCTTCGCGTTTCCGAGAGGGCGAACCTGGCGGCGACGGCACCGCTGCTCTGTGCCGGCATCACGACCTACTCGCCGCTGCGACATTGGCGCGTCGGCCCCGGCCAGAAGGTCGGCATCGTCGGCCTGGGCGGCCTGGGGCACATGGGCGTCAAGTTTGCCCGGGCCTTCGGAGCTCACGTGGTCCTGTTCACGACTTCCCCAGCGAAAATCGAGGATGGCCGACGGCTCGGGGCCCATGAAGTGGTCGTGTCACGCGATGCCGCCGCCATGCAAAAGCAGGCCGGCTCCTTCGATTTCATCCTCGACTGCGTCTCGGCCGAGCACGACCTCAATGCCTATCTGCGGCTGCTGCGGCTCGACGGGACGCTCTGCCTGGTGGGCGCGCCCCAGAAGCCACTCCCCGTCGCGGCCTTCAATCTGATCATTCCCCGCCGCTCCTTCGCCGGCTCGGGGATCGGCGGCATTGCCGAGACGCAGGACATGCTCGACTTCTGTGCCCAGCACGGCATCAGCTCCGACGTCGAGGTCATTCCGATCCAGAAGATCAACGAAGCGTACGAACGCCTGCTCAGGTCCGATGTACGGTATCGCTTCACCATCGACATGGCTTCGCTGCGGGCGGGATAGGGCGGACGAGCCGGAAGCGTGAGCGACGGGTTATTCCCTTCAGCTACAATGGCTGCGCGCCTGAGTTTGCAACAGACGGAGGAAGAGCATGCGACCTGTCCCGAAGTCCGCATTCGTCCTCGTGGTTCTTGGCCTTCCCTTCCTTGCCTTGTGGGCCGACGATAAATCGGCGGGTCAGGCCGCATCGCAACAGCCCGCCAAGCTTCCGGAAGCCGTGGACCTGCGGCCGCAACTGAAGAAGTGGGGTCTCGGGCCACGCGGCCAAGGACCACGCAACACCTGTTCGGTCTTCGTGACCGCCGGGGCGCTGGAGTTCGCGGTCTCCAAGCACCTCGGACGCGGCACGCCCCTCAGCGTCGAGTATCTCAACTGGGCCTGCAATCAGGTGATCGGGAACGAAACCGTCGATCGCGGCCAGTTCTTCCACCACTTGTTGAAGGGATTCGACAGATACGGCATCTGCCTTGAAAGCGATATGCCATACCAAAAGCGCTTTGACCCGAAGCTCAAGCCGTCCGACCAGGCGTTGGAGAGGGCCAACGAGATTCGCGGGCTCGAACTGCGGATCCACTGGATCAACCCCTGGCAGCCCAAGGCCGGGCTGACGCAAGCTCACTTGCAAGAGATCAAGCGGGTGCTGGCCACAGGCTATCCGGTTGCGGCCGGTTCGAGTCACAGCCGCCTTCTCGTCGGCTTTACGGACGATCCACGTCAACCCGGCGGCGGCCGCTTCGTGACCAAGGACTCCGGAGCGTCCGCGTGCAACTACATGACCTACGAGTTCGCCTTGGAGAAGGTTGGCGACGTGTTCTGGGTGGAAGTCCCGACGACGCCCAGCAAGTGACGCGGCCAGCGATTCACCAGGCCGGTACCTCGTTGTTACAATCATGTTACCGCCGGTCGTTCGAACTATGGGTAGACTGGCCTGAACGTGACCGCTGCGCGGTGCGGACCCACGCGGCCATCAAGTCTATGGTGGCGGCCTCGGGCTCGAGTTGGGCCGCGACGCCGGCCGGCAAAGCGGTACCCTACCTTGAAGCACGCATCAATCCGAAGGCCACCGCGCCATTCACGGTGGAGGAGTTCGATGGGGCCATGAAGTCCGTCGGCGCCATCCATAGGGCCGATGAACGCGGGCTGAGTCTGTTCCTGGCCCGTTCGTTTAATGATCGCCGGGCTCCGAAGCGGCTCCACCTGGTCGTCACGGACGGCTCCACATTGGAGCAGGTGCTGGCGGTCGTTCAGGCATGTAGGACAGCCGGGTTTACGACCGTCCACTTCTTTGGTTGCCTCCTGCCTGGTTGTGGGATCGCAGCAGGAGCAACGAAGGACCAGAAGCGGCACGAGGGCCACGAGTACAAGGTCAGCGAGCTGTACGACCTGCTCTGCCTGGCTTCCACGTACTGCTAGCAGAGGCGGTACGGTCCGGAGGTGTCGTCAATCCTTCCTTGGCCGCGGCCCTTCCGGCGCCCGCACCAGCCGAAAAAGCCCTTGGCCCGTGACGCTGTGAGTCATCAAGTAAACTTCGCCATCTTCGTCGGTGCCGAACGACATGATCGGCTGGCCCTGATCGCGGAGCGGGCGGTTGGCCACGACGCGCCGCTGCTCGGGGTCGTAGCGTAGCGCCCAGATGCGCCCTGAGACGTAGTCGGCATAAAGATAATGGCCATCCAGCTCCGGGAGCGCTCGGCCCCGGTAGACGGGCCCACCCGTGATCGACTTGCCGATGTCGTGGTGGTATTCCCAGATCGGCTCGATCAGGTCCGGCCGCGGCCCCACGCCCTTGGGCGAGAAGGGATGCAACCCCTCGCGGAGCTTCCAGCCGTAGTTGCCGCCCCGGGTGATGAGGTTGATCTCTTCGAACAGATTCTGGCCCACGTCGGCGGCCCAGAGTTCGCCAGTCTTGGCATCGAAGTCGAACCGCCAGACGTTGCGCAGGCCATAGGCCCAAATTTCCGGGGCGGCATCCTCCCGGCCGACGAACGGATTGTCGGGCGGAATGGCGTAGGGCTTATCCGCACCCTTCTTGTTGATGTCGATGCGGAGGATGGTGCCGAGCAGCGTCTTCAGGTTTTGGCCATTGTTAAAGGGATCGTTGGCGGCGCCGCCGTCGCCGAGTGCGATGTAGAGGTAGCCGTCGGGGCCGAAGCCGAGCGTGCCCCCGTCATGATTCCAGAAGGGCCGCTTGATCCGCAGGAGTACCTCCTCGGAGTCGGGGTCGGCCTGGTCCGGATCGTCGGCTTTCACCCGGAAGCGTGAGATGACGTTGACGAGCCGCTCGCTCCGCAGCGTGTAGAAGACGAAGAACTCGCCGGTGCGCTTGTAGTCGGGATGGAAGGCCAGGCCGAGGAAACCCTCCTCGTTCTCTTGATCGGTGTAGCGCACCCGCTTTTCGATGTCGAGGAAGACCTTGGTGGCTGTCGCCTCCGGATCGTTGGGGAAGACGTGGATAACGCCATGCTGCGTGGCGACGAACTTGCGCCGGCTGCCATCCCCGGCATGGGTCAAAAGGATGGGCCGATGCGGTACGATCTTGCCCGAGTCGGTCTCGGCCTCCCAACCGGTCCACTTCAGCTTGGGAAAGGCCACCGCCGTCTCCACCGACATAGGTGTGTCATCGACTTCGAAACCCGGCACCTGGGTGGCGATATCGGTCAAGGTGCCCGCCTGATCGTTGGCCACCAGAAGGGTGCGGCGGTCCGGTCCCAGGCAGAGCCCGGCCGCGCTAGTGAACTGCCCCTTCAGTTGCACGGGTGGCATACCGGGTCGGTGGATGCCGAACAGCTTGCCGCCGACTCCGGTGCTGATGAAGAGCCGGCCGTGCATGTCCCAGGCCAGCCCGCTGATGGTGCCCAGCCCCTCGGCGATCTGCTCGACCTCGCCGCTGGTCACATTGACGCGGTGGACTCGCCCCGTTCCTTGATCGCCGACCAGCACGAACGACTGGCCGTCCATCGCCACGCCGGTCGGCGTGTGCAGCCCTGGCCAGCGCTGCGTATCGGTCACGATGGCGACTTCGCCCTTGCGATTGATGCGGAACAGGGCGCTGCCCTGGCCCGGGGTTTCGCGGGTTCCCGTGACGTAGAGCGTGCCGGACTCGGGGTCGGCGACGATGCCCCGGAGCTGTGCGGGTCCACCGAGGAAGCCGCTCGCAGGGGCATACTCGCTCTTCTCGCCGCGTAGCCCCAGCCGCCAGACCCGTTGCCCGTCGGTGACGAACAGCCATTGCTGAAAGCTGGCCAGTCCCCGGGGGGCATCGAGGCCTGTGACAAACGGCGTCGCTTTGCCATCAACCACGACCATGACGGCACCGCTACTGGCCGAGCCAGGGTTGCCCGCCGTGGCGACATAGACCCGGCCATCGGCCCCGACCGCCACGGCCACGGGCTGACTCAACCCATCCACCAGCGGCGGCGGGCTACCCGCGACGATCCAATAAGTGGAGAGGACGAGAACGGCAAGGAGGAGCGAACGCATCAGGTGGGTTCCAGGGAGGATGATCCGGCGGCGACGCAGGGGGAAGGCTAGGCGACGCAGACTTCCGTGGCAATAGTCGGAGATAGCCCAACGCCCGCCGTCACTCACCGCGGGGGGATTGCAGGCCGCGGACCATCTTGGTCACCATCTGCCGCGGGGCCAGTCGCACGGAGAGCGTCAGCAGCTTGTTCCCCAGCCCGGGGATGACCAGCGTCTTGCCCTTGTGCATGGCTTTCAGGCCAGCCCGGGCCACGGCGGTTGCATCCATGATCTTCCGGCCCGCAACCAGCCGCGACCGGGTCATCGCCGCTCGCTCCTGAAAGCCGGTCTGCGTGGGCCCCGGGCAGAGACAGGTGACCGTGACGCCCGAGCCATTCAGCTCGTTGGCCAGCGCCTCGGAGCAGGAGAGCACAAAGGCCTTCGTCGCATAGTAGACGGCCATGAGCGGGCCCGGCTGGAAAGCCGCCGTCGACGCGACGTTGAGGATGCGGCCGCACCGACGCTGCATCATCTCCGGGAGCAGCAGGTGAGTCAGGTGGGTGAGAGCGGCGACATTGACTTGGATCATGCGCAACTGCTCACCCAGGTCGGTCTCGATGAAGGGACCATAGCTGCCAAAGCCGGCATTGTTGATGAGCAGGTCCGGCGACAGGCCCCGCTCCCGAAGCAAGTTGACCAGACTATCCGGGGCGTGAGGGACGGCCAGGTCGACGGGGATGGGATGGACCGCGCCGCCGTGCCGACCTTGGAGGTCCTGGGCGATGCTGGCCAGCTTGTCGCTGCTCCGGGCCACCAGCACGAGGTCATGCCCCTCGGCGGCGAGGAGGCGGGCGAACTCGACCCCCAGGCCCGACGAGGCACCGGTCACCAGGGCCAGGAGGCGGGACGCAGTCGACACGTGGGGTCTCCCGAGGGCAGGGCCGGAGAGTCGCCGTCACGCCCCGGGACTAGTTCTCAACCTTGAGCTGCGACGGGATGTTGATCTGAATCTGAGGAGCATCTTCGTAGATGGTGACCACGCCCTCGATGGTCACGGTCTTGCGGCTGACCAGTTTCTTCAGCCCTTCGAGACCGCCGTCCCACTTGTCGAAGTTGCGCTTGAAGATGACGGCCTTGAAGCAAGTCTTGCGATCCGGGCCGAAGTTCATGATGAAGATTGTCTCGCTGCTGGGGGAATAGACCGAAGTCACCCGGCCGCGAACGGTCACTTCCTTGCCCTTCATGGCCACGAGTCCGGCCACGTCGGTAGCGGCATAGACCTTGTCCGACTTGCTGCCAGACTTGGGATCGTCCTTCGAGTCGCCGCCGCTGCGGGAGGGCGGGGCGGCAGAGCGCTCCCGGGGCTTGGCTGGCCGCACGCTCTTGGCCTTGTTCTCGGATTCGTAGCCGTCCGGGTCGTAGCCGCGGCCGAGCGGTTCCTGAGCCACAAGGGCCAGGCTGAAGAAGCCCAGGGTCACGAACGTTAGGAGCATGCGCATCGTACGTCTCCGAGCGTTGCCGCCGGTTGGAGATCTACTTGTCCACGGGGGCCAATTCACCGCCCGACTTCTTGGTTAGCTTGGGCGGCGAACCGGGCTTGACCCGCTCACCAATCACTTCGAAGGTTTCACCCCGCTTGGGCGCCACGGCATTGACGCCCAAGATCGGAAGAGCACACGTCTGAACTCCAGTCACTAGCTTATCTCGTAT
>CALLZJ010000215.1 GCA_937858435.1 uncultured bacterium | reverse complement strand
AAGCGCAAACCTGGCGTCGGGGGAAGCCGCGGCGGGGGCAGATCCACATCCGCGGCGACTTCCTGCGCAGGGGTGGGGCGTTGGGCCAATCCGCCGGGTGTCTTGCCGCCGCTACCGAACGTCAGCGGCGCCGCCACGGTTGCCTCGGCCGATCCCGCCGCCGCATTCGAGGGGCAGCCCTCACGGCTGGACCTGGCCCGCTGGCTGGTCGCTCCGGAGCAGCCGCTCACCGCCCGGGTGATGGTCAACTGGGTCTGGACAAACCACTTCGGCCGGGGACTGGTCGGCACGCCCGAGGACTTCGGCACGCGCGGCGAACGCCCGTCCCACCCCGAACTGGTCGAGTGGTTGGCTTCGGAGGTCCGGACCAGCGGCTGGAGTGTCAAGAAGCTGCATCGGCTCATCGTCACTTCGGCCGTCTATCGCCAGTCCGCGGCAAGCCGGCCCGAGCTACACGAACGCGATTCGCTCAATGTCTGGCTGGCCCGGCAACACCGGCTACGCCTGGAAGCCGAGATCGTCCGCGACGGTGCCTTGGCTGCCAGCGGGTTGCTCGTCCGGCGGATCGGCGGCCCGAGCGTGCGTCCACCCCAGCCACCGGGCATCTCCGAGCTGACCTATGCCAATAGCGCGAAGTGGGTCGAGAGCAAGGGGCCCGACCGCTACCGCCGAGGCATGTACATCTGGTTCCAACGGACCAGCCCTTATCCGATGCTCGTGGCCTTCGATGCCCCCGAGTCGAACGTCTGCACGGTAAAGCGGGAGCGGACCAACACGCCGCTGCAGGCCTTGACCCTACTTAACGACGTGGTCTTCGTGGAAGCTGCCCAGGCCCTGGGCCGGCGGCTGCTGCACGAGTTGCCTGGAGCCGACCAGGACCGAGCCCGCCTGGAACGGCTCTATCGGCTGACGCTGGCCCGCTTGCCGACGGAGCGCGAGGTGGAACTCCTGACCGACCTGCTGGCCGACATGCGGCGGCTGGCCCGGGAAGCACCGGAGGTGGCGAAACTGGCGGGCACCGTGCCGGCTTCCGTCGAGCCAGCCGAAGCGGCGGCCTGGGTGGCCCTGGCCCGTGCCGTGCTGAACCTGGATGAGTTCATCATGCGGGAGTAGGTGGCGGCCGCTGCCCTCCCCTGGGCCGGCGCCCGCCCTGTTCGAACTGGATCTGAGCGCGAGGTTGAACCATGACTCCTGCTTTCCGCCCCGTTCTGTCGCGCCGGGCTTTCTTCACGTCCACGGCTAGCGGCGTGGGGCTAGCGGCGCTGGCATCCTTGCTGGCCGACGAGGGACGCGCGGCCGAGCCCACCAACCCGCTGGAGCCCAAGGAGGCGCCTTTGCCCGCCAAGGCCAAGGCGTGCATTTGCATCTACCTCGAGGGCGGACCCAGTCAGCTCGACCTGTTCGACCCCAAGCCCAAGCTCAACGAACTGCACGGCCAGCCGCTCCCGGAATCGCTCGTCAAGAACGTCCGCTTCGCCTTCATCCAGAAGGAAGGGGCACGCATTCTCGGCTCGACGCGCCAGTTTGGCCAGCATGGCCAGAGCGGCATGATCTTCTCCGACTTCTTGCCCAACCTGGCTTCGTGTGCCGACGACATCTGCATGATCCGCTCGATGCACACGGATCAGTTCAACCATCATCCGGGGCAACTGCTCATGAACTGCGGCTCGCCCTTCTTCGGCCGGCCGAGTATGGGGTCTTGGCTCACCTATGGCCTGGGCAGTGCGTCCAAGAATCTCCCCGGCTACGTCGTTCTGACGTCCGGCGTCGGCACCTCGGGCGGCACCAGCAACTGGAGCAGTGGCTTCCTGCCCTCCCATTTCCAGGGGGTGCTCTTCCGCCAGAGCGGCGACCCGGTCCTGAACCTGAGCAACCCGGCCGGTCTGAGCCCGGCCATGCAGGAACGCACGATTGCCGGTCTACGCGACCTCAATGCCCAGCGGTTTCAGCACCTTGGCGACCCGGACATCGCCAGTCGCATTGCCGCCTATGAGCTGGCTTTTCGCATGCAGTCGGCCGCCCCCGAACTCATCGACTTGAGCAAGGAAACGCCCCAGACGCTGGACGCCTACGGCGTCGATCGGCCCGACCGCGGCCAGGCCGAGAAGCTGCGGGGGCGGAGCGGCCAGTATGCCACGTTTGCCGCCAACTGTCTCCTGGCCCGCCGTCTGGTGGAGCGCGGCGTTCGCTTCGTCAACATCGTGCATGCCTCCTGGGATCATCACAACAACCTCGACGACGGGCTAGGCTTCAACTGCGGCATGGCCGACCAGCCGATCGCCGCGCTGCTCAAGGACCTCAAGCAGCGGGGACTGCTCGACTCGACGATGGTGCTCTGGTTGTCGGAGTTCGGCCGGACCCCGCTCGGTGAGAATCGGCCGGGGTTCCCCAAGATCAACGGCCGCGATCACCACCCCTTCGCCTTCACCATCTGGGGAGCGGGCGGCGGACTCAAGGGCGGCACGACCATCGGACAGACCGACGAGCTGGGCTGGGGCGTGGTCGAGGATCCGATTCACATCAACGACCTCCATGCCACCATCCTGCGCTGCTTTGGGTTCGATCACCTGAAGCTGACCTATCGCTTCCAGGGGCGCGACTTCCGCCTGACCGACGTGGGCGGCAAGGTCGTCGACCAGATGTTGGCGTAGCCAACACCAACGCTACCCTCAAACGGCCGAGGGAACGCAACATGTCTGACCTGGTACTCCGCGACGACGTGGAGGGTGTGGCCCGGCTGACCTTGCATCAGCCCGAGAAGCGGAACGCCCTGTCCCGCGGGCTCATCGCCGGGCTCACCGACTG